>NZ_JAAKYA010000082.1:0-86268 GCF_011044775.1 Limisphaera ngatamarikiensis
GTTGTGGACCGGCGGGTTTTCGTACGGGGTCAGCTCGTGGTCGTTCCCAGACGGGCGGTTGCTGAAGAATTTCTGGCCTGGTGACCGTTGCTTCGAGGCCGATATCAACCCGCTGGCTGGACGGGCGGCCATGGTTACGAGATCCAATCAGTTGGTGGTGGTTTCATTGGACTCGGGGGCCGAGGTGTTGAGGACGGACGCATGGCAACTTGAGAAGCCTTTGCTTTCGCCCGGAGGCGAGTTCGTCGTACTGGGCATTGGATATCCGTACCTCCCGCCGGATGGGTTTCCGTATTCCCTCCGGGTCCTTCGCCTCGCTGATGGTGGCGTCTTGGAACCCAAATGGCTGGCGGACGAGAGGAGATTTGTGCCGGTGGGATTTGTGGGTAATTCGGACTTTGTGGCCCTGAGCGGCCCTGGCGGGACCATGCAATCCGTGGCCAGGTTCCGGATCGGCCAGCATTTACCCGTTTGGGAGCAAAATCTGGAGGTGTGGCTGGCGGCTGTCTCACCATCAGGACAGCGCCTGATTGGGATTCGAGATCGGCAACCGTTTGTGGTGGATCTGTCGGATGGGCGGATCGAGGCCGAGTGGACGTCCCTGGGAACGAATGTGGATGCGGTGGCATGGTCACCGAGAGGCGATCAGGTGGCCTTTGCAATGCGGGATCGGTTCGTCGAGATTCGTAATGCCTCCGATGGGGAGCTCGTGCGCCGGTTGGGTCCGTGGCCCCAAGGTGGCTTGGCCAGCGGGGTGGCGTGGTCGCCGGATGGACGTTTCCTCCTGGTTTCCACCTTGGAGCAGCTGTGGTGTTGGGACCTTTCCTCGGATGATCCACCGCGGGGCTTTTATCGGTTGACCGGCACTGGGCCGATTGCCTCGGACGGTCCGGGTTCACGGGTGGTGGTGAGTGACTCTTTCAACGGGCTGTTTGCCTTTGACGGAGCTACGGGCGAGGAGCTCTGGCATCGGGCTGCTCCGGCGAGGTTCATCAAGGATGCTCTGGCCGTGTCACCGGGGGGCGATCGGGTCGCCCTGGGTTTTGACGACGGGACATGCGAGCTGTGGCGTGCAGACGATGGAACCTTGCAAACCACCGTTCGACTTTTCGGTCCCGGCTCGGTGGTCGGTTCTCAGGACCTCAGGATCATGATCATGTCGTGGTCAGAGGACGGACAGTGGTTTGTGGCTGCGAACGAACGTCGCCTGCTGAAGGTCTTCGACGCTTCATGGGCTGTGGCTGCACAAGCCGAGATTACCGGCCTGGTCTCGGCAGGGTTTGACCCGGCGGGGGACCGGCTCATCGTCGGACTGACCGACAAAACGCGGCGCGTGCTCTCCCGTGCCACTCTTGAAACCCGGTTCACACTACCGCCGGGGCTTTCGGTGGGGTGGCGCCGTGGAAGCGGTGAGTACATCATGTTGGCCACCGGCGATGTCGGATCCGAGCTGATGTTCTGGCGCTGGGAGGACGGCACGCTTTTGGATCGCCGATCGCTGCCGGTAGATCCTCAAACCGCATATCTGAGTCCGGACGGGCGGTTGCTGTTGGTGAAGGAACGGAACGGGCTCCTCACGGTTTGGGAGATTGACACCGGACGCTGCGTCCTTCGCCTGGGTGGCAAACTCGCGGCTCCGCTGGCTCGCATTTTGGTGCACGGCGAGAGGGGCGAGATGACGGTGCTGCGGACCGACAGGGTCGTGATGCGATTGCCCGTCCCCTGGGTGTTGCAGGTGAGGAGAGATGGCGGAGAAGTCTGGCTGGATCCGATCGGGCTGGCCGGCCGGTTTCAACTGGAAACCCGGACGGGATGGGACGCTCCCTGGGAGCCCTGGGGTGGGGCGTTCACGGGCACTGTTCGGTTGTCGGCGGACGAAGCCGCATGCAGATGGATCCGGGCGCGCTGGTTGGGTGCCGGGGAGTAGGGTCATGCGGTTTTGAGCCCGTGCAGGGCCTTGCTGGTGCTGCCCTTCGAGCGGGATTGCGAAACGGGGAGTCACCGCCGGTTCAACACTCCCCGCGAATGGGCCGGCCTGTAAGTGGGGAGCCTGGAGGGTGCGGCGCCTCAACTGCGCGCCACTTCCTTGGTCACGCCCGCAGTCAGGAAATGCAGCCAGAGCCGCACCACGGGGCGGGCGTAGATTCTTTCGAGCGCCCGGGCGTAGAGACGCAGTTGCGGTGCGTAGTGCGCCGCCCGTAATTCCACCTCGGCATCCTCAACTTCGTCGGTTTTGAAGTCCAGCAACCACAGTTGGTCGGGCAACACGACCACAAGGTCCGCCGCACCCTGCACGATGACGAATTCGCCTGCCAATCCCGGTTCGGCGCGGACACCCACGACCTCACGCAAATCGAGGGCGTCCATTCGGACGGTGAACTCCAGCTCCCGCCGGATGGCCCCGGGATGTTGGAGGATCTGCTGACCGACCTCGGATCGCCAGAAACGGCCCAGCGCGTCGAAATCGAGGGCTTCCGCCTCTTCCGGTTTGAGCAGGCCGGCGTTTTGCAACCGACGGGCCTCGGCCGCCAGACCATCGGGCGTCAGGGGCGTTTGCAGGTTGAAATGCCGCAAAAACCGGTGATGAGCCGTGCCCCGTTCCACCGCGGTGAGCGGCGGGCGCGGGAAGCGTCGTTCGCGGCCGGCCGTGAGCCCGGGGAACAGCGACACCGGCCGTTCCTCTTCCTGCCAGCGACGTTGCGCCGCGGTTACGGAGGTCTTGGCTGGTTCCACCGTGGCGGATCGGGCCGGGTAGGCCAGTTGTCTCAGGCGCAGCAGCTCGGCCCACGGATTGTCTTCCGACGAGGTTGACGCGGGGGCGGAAGTCTGTGGCTCCTCTGCGCTGCGTGGGACTGCGTCGGAGCCGCCGGGTGGGGTGTCGGCTGGTGAATCGCACACCACCCAGCGCCAGGCAAACAGTTGTGTGCGGCCGGTGACCTGATCCCCCGGGGCTGGCAGGCCGTTATGTTGAAGCACCGGCAGGAGCCAGTCCATGGGGGTCCGGGCTTGAAGCAACCGGAGTCGGGACGACGTGGAGTGGCCCCGGTTCAGGTCGAGCGATCGTACGTGTCCGGTCAGCAACAGGTAATCCCGGGCCCGCGTGAACGCGACGTAGAGGAGCCGGACCTCCTCCCCCAGGTTTTCCCGCCACTGCCGGTGCCGCGACAACCAGAAGGACAGGCTGGGATGATACCGACGTCCGTCGGCGCTGAGGATTTGCGATGACGGGCCGTAGTGTTCGTCCAGCAGCACCTGGGCGTGCAGATCCTGCAGGTTGAAGGGCTTGCCCAGGTCGGCCACAACGACCACGGGAAATTCCAGCCCCTTGCTTTGATGGATGCTGAGCAGTCGGACGGCGTCGGCGCCGGCTTCGGCCGGGACTTCCGGTTCGGTCTCGCTTTCCTGGTAGGCCTCCATTTGCCGGAGGAAACGGCCCAGCCCTTCGCCCTGGATCCGGTCGTAATCCCGGGCCAGTTCCAGGCAACGTTCCACGTGCATCCGGCGAAACCGGCCGTGCGGCAGCGACTCCAGCCACGCGACGTATTGAGTTTCACTGAGGATGACTTCCATGCAGCGGGTGACCGACTCCACCCGCGCCAGTTGTCGCCACCGGGCGTACTTTTCCAGGAACCCTTTGAGGCGCCGACGTAGGCCGGGCAGGTCCAGCTCTGAAGGGCCGGTGTCGTCCCCGTGGTTGACCCAGCGTCGGAGTCGGAGCCAGACGGGCAGGTTACGGTCCCGGGCGCAGACCCAGGCCATCTCGTCCGGTGTCAGCCCCACAAACGGGGATCGTAACACGGCCAGCAGCGGCAGGTCCTGCAGGGGATTGTCCAGCAGCCGGAGCAGGTTCAGGAGATCCGCGACTTCGAGCGCGTCGAAGAACCCCCTGCGGGGCACTTCCAGCGGGACGCCGACGGCCTCAAATTGGCTGAGGTAAATCTCCGTCTTGGGCCCGGGCGCACGCAGGAGCACGGCCATGTCGGCGTATCGCACGGGTCGGGTCCGACCCGAGCCCGGGTCCCGGACGGGCCATTGAGCCTCGCGCAGTTCGCGGAGTCGACAAGCCACCAGCCGGGCTTCCTCCTCGGCCCTGGACAGGTCCTCCAGTTCACCGGCTTCGGCATCGCCGAGGTCGTTTTCGGCGGGTTCGACCCGGCTGCGGTTACCCGGTTTTCTCGGTGGCCAAAGGCACACTTCCACCGGCGGGGAGTGGCTTTCGGCTCCGGTACCGGCCGGAGGTTGAGTGGAACCGGGTTGGAGCCGTGCGTCCGGGCCGTAGTCCACACCGCCGACGGACGGGTCCATCAGCGCTCCAAACACCGTGTTGACGAAGGTGAGGATCCCGGCGTGGCTGCGAAAGTTTTCCTGCAACGGGATGACCTGGGCGTGGATGGCTCCGTCCCAATCGCGGGCGTATTTGCGGAAGATGACCGGATCGGCCCGGCGAAAGCGGTAGATGCTCTGCTTCACGTCGCCCACGAGGAACCGGTTGCCGTGGGGGGCCTCCCGGCTGAGAGCCCGCAGGATCAGGTCCTGGGCGGGGTTGATGTCCTGGTACTCGTCCACGAAAACCCACCGAAACCGTTGCCGCAAACGTCGGGCGAGATCGGTGGGCTGGTTCCGATCGCGGTCCCAGAGCAGGTCGAGCGCAAACTGCTCCAGATCCGCAAAGTCGAGCAGACCGCGTTCGCGTTTGCGCGCGGCCAGCTCTTCTCCAAACCGACGGGTCAGGTGGAGCAACGCCAGCATCGGCCGGCGCATCCGGTCCCAATCCCAGGCCAGCGGCCGGATGCTTTCATTGCCGGCGGCCTGTCCGTTGGATTCAAACCATCGGGCCAACAACCGCAGATCCGCCAGACAACCGGTCAGCGGCTGGCAATGCTTCTTGAGAAACCGCCGGTCCCGCAGCCCCTCGTCCAGGGTAGTGATCGCCCGTTGACAGAACGACGCGCACGAGGTGCCGGAGCGGAAACCCTGGACCTCGAACAGACCCGTTTCGCGGAGAAGATTGAGCAGCTCGGTTGCCAGGGGATTCTGCTGCCGGTCCTCCTCCTCCAGTGCAGGCCGCCATCGTTCAAGCCAGAACCCGAACGCCTCGGGCAACCACGCCTCCCACTGCACCGGCTCGGGTTCCGTCAGGTGGCGGGACTGTTGTTCCAACCATTGATGCGGATCCGGCAGGCTCCGGATGTAGCCGTGTACGCGGAGCACCCAGTCGCGCAACCGGGTTTCTTCGGCCCGAAAGGTCTCAACGAACGCTTCCTCGACGGATTTGGCGTCGGGCGTCGTTTCGCCCAGCGTTGCCTCGAGCACCTCACGAAACACCTCGTGCTCCAGCAACCGCGCCTGTCCCTCCTCCATCACGGTCAGGCGCGGATCCAGTTGGAGCTCGGCAAAGTGCTCTCGAATCAAGCGGTAACAGAAGCTGTGAAGCGTGCCGATGCAGGCCGTGTCCAGCAACGCCAACTGTTCGTGCCAGAAGGGCGATGGATCCTGCGCGGCAGCTTCTTCCAACCGGTGCCGGATCCGCTCGCGCAATTCCGCGGCCGCCGCCTCCGTGAAGGTTACCACGAGGAAATCCGTGACCCGGGGTCGCACCCCGGCCTGCGAACCGACCGGCTGACCCACCAACAAATGCAGGATCCGCTCCACCAGGGTTCGGGTCTTGCCGGTCCCGGCTCCGGCCATCACCAACACATTGCCGCCGGCCGTCACGGCCCGTGCCTGGGCGGCTGTCAGAGTGGAGGGGAGCGGCAGTGCGCCTGCGGGATGGACTGACATGACCGGATCAGGGCAACAATGCACGCCAGAACCGGGCCGGGCCCTGGAGAGGTTGCCGCAGCAGCAGTTGACTCGCATTGGTCAGTGTGACCGACGCCACCTCAACCCACGGCCCGGTCATCAGGTTGGTCGTTTGCAACAGGCGACATGTTCGTTGGAGCGGCCCCTCCACACCCACTTCCAGCTCACCCTGCAGCCTGCGCACCCACAACCGGATCTGCACCGGCGGAGCGGCCACGGCATCGCTGAGGTCCGGAATCCCGTCGCCGTCGTTGTCGTTCGGATCGTCCACGGACCAGACCCACGTCAGATAGTCCGGCTCCGGTGTGACCGGATTACCGTCCTGGAAATCGAAAAGGGCCGAATAGTTTGTGGGCCAGCGTTCGTCGCGAAAGAGATAGTTCGTGGACCAAACCATGAGCTGATCGAGTTCGTTGGTCCATGCGCCGGGCAGCAGCACCAACTGGTTCAGCGGATCCTCCGGCGCAGGAATCAAAGTGGCCGAGCCACGCCACGACGACCCTTCCCCCCCGACCCGGGCCACCTGCAAGCCGACCTCGATCTGCGATTCGTTTCGCCGGTATTCCAGGGTGCCCCGGTACTCCCATACTTCGAAAGTGTGGGTGAAGACGGCCAGGGACTGGAATGGATTGGACTTCAAATCCAGTCTGCAAGTGCCCGTGGGACTGCCCGGCGCCCGCGACCATTGCGCCACCACGGTCCCGGAACCGTACCCCTGCAGGGCAAACACTCCCGCGGTGGTGGCCTGCACGCCGTTCTCGACCTGGAAAAAGTCCGGAATGCCATTGCCGTCGCTGTCTGCCATGGGCACCTGCAGCAGCATGTTGCCCGGCACTTCCAGAAACCACGCCTCATCGATGAACGTCAGAAGGGCCGCATGCGTGTAGGGATCCGCTTGGAACACGGGAAACAACTCGCCGTTGACCTGGCCCGGCAGGGACGAGAGCTCCAAGCCGAACAGCCCAAACGGCTCGCTGCCCCGGTGGAACCGTAAAGAAACACACGCAAACCGCACGGAAGCCGTCTGCGACGATGCGACCCCAACCCCTCCCGCCAGGCACGCCCACGCGACGGAAACCCACAAGCCGACCCGAACGGACCGTAACAAGCCCAACCCCGCTTTCATGCTGACACACAATCAGTTGAGTCCACGGCTGTCAAGCGGCGCCATCCGATGAAACATCCAACGGGTGCACCGGTTTTTCCGGTCCCGCATTCGCCGTGGACCGTGCGCCCGGGGAGGCCAACCCTGCAAAACAGCCGTCACGGCGGTTCCTGCCCCCCAACCACCAGAACACCGCAAGTCATTCCGGAGATGATGGCGGCAGCCCCTGCCAAAAAAAGGCCACGGCACGCCCCCCCACGTGGCCGGGTATCGGAAATCCAGATGGATCCACACTGAACCCATGCAGCTCACCGTGTTTCGCAGGTCCAACTCGACCATCGGCCACCAGGGGTCGTTGGCGCCCAAAGGCCCTTCGGAATCGAACCTTTTCCAACGTTTTGCCAGTCAACCCGAAGCAAATCGCGAAGGCGGTTCTGAAGGTTGCCCCGGGCACGACCTGCTTCCCGCCGGAGCCGGGTGCCACGGGTCAAACAAGCCCAGGTGTTGGAAGGCGAAACGCGCGTCCATTGAATCCCCTGGATCCGCCAAAAGGTGCCCTTCGCATCCGGCGGCCTGAAGGTGGGCCGCATGGATCCGGTGAGGCAAGAGACCAACCAACGACGGACAACTCCTGATGCCGCGCCAAGCTGGAGAGGCGATCCAGCGTCTTTGGGGGTGGAGGGGCGATCCGCGGTGGGGCCTGAAGTGAACGCGACTATTCGTTCAGACCGAAGAACCGGTAGGGCGCCGGCCCTGCCATGATTTCGCGCAACACCGGGCTGAGGCTGCGTTCCCGTTGCCGGAGGTCGGCCACGGTCGCCGCCGTGTCCAGTTCAGGATCCTCTGCCCGCGCGGCTTCCCAATCGCCCAGCCAGGTCAGCTTGTGCCGATGCACCCACGGTCCCAGTTCCTTTTTGATCTCGGCGTCGGAGACCTCGGGCGGCGTCATCACGCCCAGGGCGGCATCGGGGACCGTCCTGCATGTGGCCCACACATCCAGCCAGCGGCTCAACGACGCGGGCAAAAACCGCGTGTGAGCCAGCGCCAACAACACGACGTCGGCGTCCAAACTCTGCGCCAGGGCCGCGTCGGCAAACCGCGTCTGCTTCAGCAAGTCCAGTCGCCAAGGAACCACCAGGGGATCGGTCGCGCCGCACCGGGTGGCAATCTCCTCCACGCCGGCCTTGGCCGTACGGGCCCAGACCGCGTCGTCATACAACAAGACGGTTTTGAAAGTGTCGGAACGGACCTGGGTTGCCGGATCGCCGCTGTTCATGTTGCACCTCGCGCCGTCCCAGACCGTTCCCCACATCAAGTCCACCCGCCATCAGCAATTTGCTGAAACCGGCGCAGGCACATTACCCAGCGAACCTGCGCAATTCCACCAAGCCGGGGTGACGAGCCACCTGTGCCAACCGCCCCGATTCGGTAGGGACTGCATTCGTGGCAAATCCGATGGGATGACCAGGGACGGCAAGGACCCGGGTACTCCCTTCGGGCGGGGGGGCTCGGATGCCCGCCGGGCTTCTGCACCTCCTCGAAGAGGGAGAGAGCTTCTGGAGGATTGCGTTCCGCTGGCCCGTGCTGGTCTTGCAGCAGTGGACCGGGGCGTGGTGGCGTTGAGGGTCAGGAGGGTGAAAGAGTGCTGTCAAGCTCGAAACTTGCGGCGCCTACTCATCGACCGAGTCCTTCAGCCGTCGGCCCAAATTCCCAAGCCGGTTTTTCAACAGCCCATGAGAGCGGACTCTGGATCGGGGTCGGCCGGGGACTCTGCGCCGTCCGGGCAGCAAAAGGCCGCCCTCGGGAAAGAGGGCGGCCGAACGCGTGTTGAAATCTTGTAGTCTACGACGGGGTGCCTAGAACCGGCGGCGCAGCAGTGTCAGCCCCGCCAGGCCCAGACCTAGCAAACCCACCGTGGCCCCCGCCTCAGGCACCACATTGACGCGGATGGCAGTCCGACCCAGCTCCTGTCCGGACTGGTAGTCCCGGAGGATAAGAGCGAGGGTGTACTCCCCGGATACGTTCGGATTGAACGAACCTCCGAAGAGAGAACTCATCCCAAGGTTCCATGAGTTTTGGTATGGAGTGGAATCGGGTGGTAGGAAGTTGCTCAGAACTAAGTGAGCACTCTGCTCAGTCCCGGCCGCCGGATCAAGGTCGTACAAGAGATCCACACGGTAGTAGTTTGAGCCCGTGTTGAGCGCGTACCAGCCAAAGTTCCATCGGGCGTATGCCGGGTTTGCATGTATGCCGCTGTAGATGTCGCCGCCTTTAACTGCGTAAAAGTCGCCGGCGCCGTTGTTGCCCACCGGCGGATTGGAATAGCGTTGGTGGGCCGTCAGTCCGAGGGTGACCGTGCCGTCGCTACTGGTCCAAATGGCGACGGCGTTGTTGGGAATCCCACTTCCGCCAAACGTTGCCCCGGAGAGCGTTCCGAACGTGGTATAAGTGGGCACGATGGGCGCGGCTTGGACGGTCACCGCCAGTGCCAGCGTCCCGCAAGCCAAACCCAGCAACAAGTTTGTCCGTTTCATGTCGTTCATCTCCTTTCTTTGATGTTGGCCTTGGAAAAGCCCAGCAGCACCTTGCATGCCGGAATTAGCCCAAGGAACGCGCCTCTTTGCAGCGTGCAGTTGTGTATTGATAACCCGTTGTACACAAGCAACTTGCTGCAAGTGTGGCGGACAGAGACTTACGGAAAATTTTCAATGCTTTCGTCAAGCGCCACAAACCTGTGGTCCCGGTGTAAAACCGGCCGACATCCGTAGGGCATCCGACGAGTGTCGACTGACCTACGAAACGAGCCAAAAGTCTGCTTGCTATTGATAATCAACGACTTGCGACAAAAAGGGCCAAAGTGTAAAGTCTACCGACACTGATTCTGGCGGATTTTACACTTTTACCAGTACCTTGCTCGCCCGCCCAAGGTTCGTAGGCGAAGTCGTTAACATCTGGCTTGGGTTGCCCAGGGCGACCGAGCTCTGTTTTGGCCCGCCTTTTTTGGTCACGTCACGAGTTTTTTGAAAGCCTTTATTTGAGGGGGCCAGACTGCTTTTGCGGGCGTATTGTCCAGAATCTCCCAAGCCTGTCGGTACTACCCCTACTGGGAGGCAGCACCGAGCCCCTTCAACCTGCGCTGACCCCATTTGGTTTCCCGACGCTCCGACTCCAGGTACAACAGCTCGTAAACCCCAGCTTCAGTGGGGAACTCGTGGTCCCGCACCTCGCCCCACATCTTACCTCCCAAATAAAACGCTCCATCAGGTTCGTACTCCCGACATAGTCCGAGGCTTCGGGGGAGACTCGCAGAACCGCACGAAGGCCCCCGAATCCTCCAACCACATCCCCACCTCCTGCGGGTACCGCCGCACCCCAAGCCCGTCTCAGCTCCCCCAGCGCCGCCAGCGCCCTGGCCCGGTTCTTGGCTTCGACACCCGATTCAGCTCCTCCGCGAAAAGGGCCCGGTCCCGTGGTTTCACCTGACTCAGGCTGCACTGCACCCCGTGCATCACGTATCGCTGCCACCGGGCCAGAGGCTTGAGGCAGACAATCGCTTCGGCCAAGCCGGGTAGGCCATCGGTGATAAGGAGCAACACCCGTTCCAGACCCCACTCCCTCAGCTCCCGGAGCACACCCTCAGGTGGTGGCGTTTTCCCAGTGGAAGAGCCAGTACCCCAGGACCCTGCGTCCCCCTCCGGGCTGATCCCTGGGGCCACGTAAACTGATGCCCGTACCACCCCTTTCGCCCCTGGAAGACCTTGAGGGACAGGCCGTCCAAGTAGACTAAGGCCATCTCCGGGGGCAGAGGCCTTCGGCGAAAGGATTCGGCCGCTTCCAGGACTTGGTCGGTGAGGGCGCTCAGAATCTCGGGGGAGTAGCGGCGGCCGGGGAGCAGGCCCAGGGTCTCGGCCGCCTTGCTGTGGGTGATCCCCGAGGCGTAAAGGGCGATGGCCACCTCGCCCACGTCCACCAGCCGACGCTGGTAGGGGATGAAGAAGGAAGAGTAGTACCCGCCTTCCAGGTCCCTGGTGATGGAGAGGTCCACCTGACCGAAGGGGGTCTGGAGGGTACGGCGGTAATGGCCGTTTTTCGTGCCGCCGTTTTTCCGCAAGAAATCTTCTTGTTCCAGATGGAGAAGGGGCTGTATCGCCACGGTCACGGTCGCCTTCATGGCTTTTTCTGACTGGGCTTTGTAGGATATTCCGATCCAAGGGGCACCCCTTTTCGATGGTCGTGACCCCTTTTAAACAGCAGGGCCCTGCACAAAATTTCTCACACGACCGGTCTTTCTTGGCAGGCGCTTTCTTTGTCGCTCTAGCGGCGAGCGCCACGAGCCGCAGATTTGCGGCTCCACCCACGTGCGCTTTACCGCTGACGGGCGCGTCGTGGTGCACCGCGACCAGTGGAATGCCGCAGAAGAGTGTCAAGAGCAGCTGCCCCTGTTCCAGCTCCGAGGGCGCTGGCTGCGCGGCGGCTCGCCACAACGGCGCCGCCACGCGAAGGCGGGCGCCAGAACGGCCCGTGGTGCGGCCCATGATAACGAACAGTCACGTCACGGCGCGCCGGATCTCGTCAGCACGCGCGCGGATCGCCGCGCGCTCCTCGGCTGAGAGGCGTGCGAGGTTTTTCACCTGCAGTGCCATTCGCGGGTGGCTCGCGAAGCGCTTGGCGTGCCGCATCAGGAAATCCCAGTAGAGGGTGGTGAACGGGCAAGCGGTGTCGCCCGTGCGCTGATGGGGGCGGTAGCGGCAGGCGCTGCAGTAGTTGGACATGCGGGCGATGTATTGGCCGGTGGCGGCGTAGGGTTTGCTCGCCATCGGTCCGCCTGGGGCCGGGCGTCCGTCAGCGGTCAGGCCGTCGGCGAACTGACTCATCCCGAGGACGTTGGGTAGCTCCACCCACTCGACCGCGTCGACATAGACCGAGAGGTACCAGGTGTGCACCGCCTTGGGCGCAACGCCCAGCAGCAAGGCGAGCAGGCCAGTGACCATCAGGCGCTGGATGTGGTGAGCGTAGCCCAGGCGCAGGGTCTGGCCAATCACCTCGCGCAAGCAAGCCATCTCGGTTTCGCCTGTCCAGTAGAACGCGGGTAGCGGCAGATGCGCGTCGAGGGCGTTGCGATCGAGATATTCGGGCATTTGTGTCCAGTAGATGCCGCGCACATACTCGCGCCAACCGAGCACCTGGCGAATGAACCCCTCAACGGAGGCGAGCGGTGCCGTGCCGGCGCGGTAGGCCGCCTCAGCCGCCGCGACCACTTCGCGTGGGTTGAGAAGTTTCAGGTTGAGCGCCGCCGAAAGCTGGGAATGCCACAACCACGGCTCACCCCTCCACATCGCGTCCTGCCAGTGGCCGAAGTAGGGGAGCCGCTCGTCTATGAAGCGTTTGAGCGTCAGCAGCGCCTGCTCGCGCGTCACTGGCCAGTCGAAGGTGGCAAGATCCCCGACGTGGCCGGGAAAGCGTTGGTCCACGAGGGTGAGGACCTCGCGTGTGGTTGCGTCGGGGCTAAAGTGGACGCGCGCGGGCACCGGCGGCGGGCCGGCAGGGCCAAAGGCGGCGCGGTTTTCCGTGTCGAAGTTCCATCGGCCACCGCAGGGTTGGTCGCCATCGATCAACACGCGGTGGCGCTGGCGCAGCGCGCGGTAGAAGTGCTCCATGCGCAGCTGCTTACGCCCGCGGGCGTGGGCGGCAAAGTCGCGCACCGTGCTGAAGAAGTGGCGATCCTCGCGGAGCTCCAACGGCACGCCCAGGGCGCGGGCAGTGGTGCGCAGCGCTTGCAGCACCCGCCATTCGCCCGGCGCGGTCAGAATCAGGCGCTGCGGGCGGAGCCGCGCGACGGCGGCGGCGAGCGCATCGGCAAGGGTCGCGACGCCCGCCTCGAGCGGTGTGTAGTGCACCCGCCATCCCCGCGCGCGGCACGCGGAGGCGAAGTGGCGCATCGCGCTCAGAAAGAGGGCGCTGCGCAACTTGCTCGACGGCACATGGGTCGATTCCTGGCTGACCTCGGCCATCCAGAGCGCGTCGTGTTGCGGATCGAAGCCGTCGAAGGCGCTCGAGCTGTGGTCGAGCTGGTCGCCCAATACGAGCACCAGGTGGCGTAGCGGTTGCGTCATGATCGACCTTTGCGGCGCCGCCGGGCGTCGGAGCAGTACTTCATCGCGTCCCAATCCCTCGCCGAAGCGCGGCACGGTTCATTGGTGGGCGGCAAACGGCGCAGGCCTTTGTCGGCAGCGTCGCTTGGTTCCCTTTCCTCCGTCGTAAAGCCATCAGATAAGCTCCAGTTGGTGTGTCCCTTTCTCCCGTTGCGGGCGCCATTTGCGATCGGTGGGCGGCAAGCCGCTTTTACGCGAGCCGTGGCGCGCCTGTACCCGTTCGGCTTCAGCGCGCGCCAGAGGGCTGTTTCTTACGCGATAGAGCTGCGCCCTGGCAAACGCGAGCGCCGCGCGCTCGTCGACGATCGGCTTGGGATAAGCGCGGGTGCCGTACTCGGGTATCCAGCGGCGAATGTAGTGGCCTTCAGGGTCGTGGTCCCGCGCCTGCTTCGCAGGCGAGTAAATCCGCAGCGCGTTGATGCCGGTGGTGCCGCTCTGCATCTGCATCTGCGACCAGTGGATCCCCGGCTCGAAGTCGAGGAACTGCCGTGCGAGGAACTGCCCGGGCAAGCGCCAGTGAAGCCACAGGTGGTAGGCAGCGAAGCTGACCAGCATCGCCCGCATGCGAAAATTGAGCCAACCTGTGGCGCGTAACTGACGCATGCAGGCATCGACCATGGGAAAGCCGGTGCGGCCTTCGCACCACGCCGCGAAGCGCTCGGGGTCGAACGCCTCTTCGCGCAGGCCATCATAGGCACGGGAGAAGTTGCGAAACTCAATCTCAGGTTCGTCCTCGAGTTTTTGCATGAAGTGGCAGTGCCATCGCAGGCGGCTCGCGAACGCGCGCAGGTCGCCCGCCAGGGCGCGATCGGTAGTCGCGCGGATCGCCGCGGCGGTCGCTTGATACACCTGGCGCATTGAGATCGTTCCGAACGCCAGGTGGGGGCTTAAGCGGCTGCAACCATCAGCAGCGGTGAGGGGGCTCGAAATAGCCCGCCGATAGCCGCGGACGCGTTCGGCAAGAAACCCTTCGAGCAGCGCCTGTGCCGCGGCTTCGCCAGCCGGGGGCAGCGGCCGCGACGGCGGTACCCCCAGCTCTGCGAGCGTCGGCAAGGGCTCGAGCCTGGGGGGTTCAATGCCGCGCCAGCGCGCCGGCGTCGGCACGAGATCGGCCTCCATGCGCGCTTGCCAGAGGTCGGACCAGCCGCTGCGGTCACGCAAACCGCGCACAACGCCCGTCTGCGGCCATTCGGTCCACACGACCCCGTGCGCGCGGCACCAGGCGCGGACCGCCCGGTCGCGCGCATAGCTCCAGCCCGGCCCGGTCTCCTCATGGCTGAAGAGGTGGGTGAACCGGTAACGGACATGGAGCGCCGTCAGGACCTCGGTCACCTCTCCCTGCCTCACCCATAAGGGCAGTCCGCGAGCCGCGAGTTGCACGCGCAGTGGCTCAAGGCAGGCGAGCGCAAAGGCAAGGTGCTGCGGATCAAACTCGGCGCTCGAAAGCCACTCCGGCTCGATCACATAAAGGGCGGCAGCAGCGTCGGCCCGCGCGGCGTTATAAAGCGGCGCATGGTCCGAAAGGCGCAGGTCGCGTTTGAGCCATACCAAAGCCCGCATGCCATGTGTGAAAATAGCAAAGGGTCGCGCTGCAGTGAAGCCACCACTCCGCACAGGCTTCAGCGCAAAGGCGCGACGCGACAGGATCCGCGCGGCCTTGTTGCCGCCGCGGCCGGACCAGCCGCCCAGGGCGATCCCGGAACGCAGTGGTGAGCCCCGCCTGATCCGTCACGTGGTGTACATCATCAAGGAGAACCGGACCTACGATCAGGTGTTGGGTGACGTGCCGGAAGGCAACGGCGATCCGCGTTTGTGCATCTTTGGCGAGCGGATCACGCCCAACCAGCACAAGTTGGTGCGCGAGTTTGTGCTGTTGGACAACACCTACTGCGCCGGCATTCTCAGCGCCGACGGGCACCAGTGGAGCACCACGGCCTTTGGTACCGACTACCTGGAACGATCCTTCGCCGGCTGGCCGCGCAGTTACCCCGACGGCATGGGCACCGACGAGGCCGACGCGCTGGCCTATTCCCCCGCCGGCTTCCTCTGGGACAACGCCCTCGCCCACGGCATCCGGATCCGCAACCATGGCGAATTCATGGAACCGAAGGTGCGCTGGCGCGATCCCGCGCGGCCGGGCGAGCCGGATTGGACGGCCTGTTACCGTGCCTGGAAGGAGCGGACCGAGGAGGTCGTGTTCGAAAGTGCCCCCATGATCGAGACCATCCGTTCGTTCTCGCCCACGGGTTACGTCGGCTGGGAGATGTCGGTGCCGGACCAGTATCGCGCGGACTTTATCATCCGGGAACTCAGGATGTTTGAGGAGCGGGGCGAGTTCCCGCAGCTGGTGATCATCTGCCTGCCCAACGATCACACCAGCGGCACCCGCAGGGGAGCGCCCACACCCGCGGCCTGCGTGGCGGACAATGATCTGGCCCTGGGTCGGATCGTCGAGGCCCTCAGTCACAGCCGCTTCTGGCGGCAGATGGTGATCTTCGCCATCGAGGACGATCCGCAGGACGGCTTTGATCATGTGAGCGGTTACCGGACCACGGGTTATCTGGCCGGGCCATGCGTCAAACGCGGCGTCCGCGTCAGCACCCGTTACAACACCATCAGCATCCTCCGCACCATGGAGCAGATTCTGGGCCTGCCGCCCATGAACCAGTTCGACGCCAGCGCCGATCCGATGTTTGATTGTTTCACGGACACGCCGGACTTCACCCCGTTTACCGCCGTGCCCAACCGGGTGCACTTGGACGAAATGAACCCCGCCCCGCAGGCCATTCGGGATCCCGTGCTCCGGCAGGAGGCCGAACTTTCCCAAACGCTGAACTTCAAACAGGTGGACGCCTGCCCGGAGTCCGTCCTCAACCGGATCCTCTGGCACGCCATGAAGGGCAGTGCCGAGCCGTACCCCGAATGGGCGGTCACAACCGTCGAGGACGACGACTGACCGGCGCCTGCGCGCCGTCAAAGCCGCACTCGGGGCCCGCACCGTGCCGTTCATGAATGCCCGACCGCCGCGTGCCAAGGCCTCCCTGGATTGCCCCCTCAAAGGCCGGTGCAGGTGACGGCTCAAAGTCCGCGGCCCAGCTTCCCCGAGCCGGCGGATCACATGACAAAAATGGTCAACAAAACGGCAACCACGGGGCACACACCGGGCGTGCCGGGCTGATAGATTGGGGTCCGACAACAACGCACTGTGCAGGGAGAATTACGCCATGAATCTGCAAAGACCGAATGCCAACGAAGCGACAAGGACGGCCAATCGTTCCCGGAGCGTCGTGCCCATGAGCGGCCTGTGCACCCGGTGTCTGGACGGTTGCACCGGCAATTGCGAGGTTTTCAAGGCCAGTTTCCGCGGTCGGGAACTCCTGTATCCGGGCCCGTTTGGTGAGATCACCGCGGGCGGCGACAAGGATTACCCCGTGGACTACTCCCACCTGAACATCCAGGGATATGCCATGGGGGCACGCGGGCTGCCGCCGGGCGTGGAGGCGAGCCCGGATACCGCCATCTTCCCCAAAGTCAACACGGAGACGGAATACGGCTGGGACATCAAGGTGAAGATGAAGGTGCCCATCTTCACCGGCGCATTGGGTTCGACCGAGATCGCGCGCAAGAACTGGGAGCACTTTGCCGTGGGCGCCGCCATCAGCGGCATCACGATCGTGTGCGGCGAAAACGTCTGCGGCATTGACCCGCGGCTGGAGTTGGACTCCAGGGGGAAGGTGAAACTGGCGCCGGACATGGACCGCCGCATCGAGATTTACCGGCGCTACTACCAGGGCTGGGGCGAGATCCTGGTCCAGATGAACGTGGAGGACACGCGTCTGGGGGTGGCCGAGTACATTCTCAACAAACACGGCATCACCACCATCGAGCTCAAATGGGGCCAGGGCGCCAAGAGCATCGGCGGCGAAATCAAAGTGGACAGCCTGGAAAGGGCGCTGGAGTTGCAACGCCGCGGTTACATCGTCACACCGGATCCGTCCGATCCGGTCAACCAGGCCGCCTTCCGGACCGGTGCCCTGAAGGAATTCGAACGGCACAGCCGCCTCGGCTTTGTCACCGAGGAGGGATTCTTTGCCGAGGTCGAGCGGCTGCGCAAACTGGGCTTCAAACGGATCACGCTCAAGACCGGCGCCTACAGCCTGCGCGAGCTGGCGATGGCCATCAAATGGGGATCGAGGGCTAAGATCGACCTGCTCACCATTGACGGTGCCTCCGGTGGCACGGGCATGAGCCCGTGGCGGATGATGGAAGAGTGGGGCATTCCCAGCCTGTACCTCCATGCCGCAGCCTACGAGTTTGCGAAGATCCTGGCCGACAAGGGCGAGCGTCCTCCGGACCTGGCCTTTGCTGGTGGATTCAGCAGCGAGGACGGTGTGTTCAAGGCCCTGGCGCTGGGTTCGCCCTTCACCAAGGCGGTCTGCATGGGCCGGGCCCTGATGATCCCGGGCATGGTGGGCAAGAACATCCAGCGCTGGCTGCCCGAGGGCAAACTGCCCAACACCATCGGACAGTTCGGGTCCACGCCCGAGGAGATCTTCGTCTGCTGGGAGGAGGTCAAGAAGATCGTTGGCGCCGACGAGATGAAGCGAATCCCGTGGGGCGCCATCGGCATCTTCAGTTACGTGGACAAGATCAAGGTCGGCCTCCAACAGTTGATGGCCGGGGCCCGGTGTTTCAGCGTTCCTGCGATCACAAGGCGCGAACTCATGTCCCTTACCGAGGAATGCGCCAGGGTGACCGGCATCCCCTACCTGATGGATGCCTACCGCGAGGAAGCGCTGGAGATTCTGAATTCCTGAGCGTGCTGCGATTCTCACAGGGCCGGGGGCACTGCGTGCCCCCGGCCTCAATGATTTCAGGGCCCCTCGTCCCGTGGACGTCCCGGCAGCCGGTGGGGTCGGACCGGACGACTCTGAGAGATCGGCCTGATCCGTGACCACGAGCTTGGAGACGTGCTCCGCACGTTTCGAGCCGCGTAAGCGCCGCCTGCTGGCGCAGCCGGCACGGCTTGAGCGAGGGACGACGGAGTCGTGAGCAGCGCAGCGCCCGGGGATTTCGGCGGGTGGTTGGGTCCTTCGGGCCTTGTGGGTCAAAAGTAACTGTGACCCGACGCGGGGTGGGCGGGATGCCGGTTGCGCCAAAATAGGCATTACCCTGTTGACCCCCTTGGGAAATGAAGGAAGCCGACGCCCGCAGCCGCTCGGCCCTTCTTCGCTCCCGCTGGGAGGCACAGTCCTCCAGCTCCAGTCTCCCTCGCCTTCAAGCCGGCAAACGGCGCCGGGCTTCGATGGTCGTCTTCTGCTGCTCGATGTCCCGAGCCAGTGGGAAGCGGTTGAGCGTGGTGTGCAGGGCTTGTACGCGGGCCCTGGTTTCCGCGCTGACTTCGGCCGCCGCCAGTACCCGCGCATGGGGCGTCTCTGCGCCGGCCCATACTGCCGCAGGGCGCGCGAAAGGGGTGAGACGCTCGGTCAGACCGAGCGCCCTGCCGACTTCCAGTCGGCGAGACGGCAGATTGACAATCTGCGCTACGGCCTGAACTGTGGAGCAAAGGTCCTTGATTGGTGCGGGGGTCGAGCAGTTGACGTTTGTTAAGCCTGCCGGCCCGGGCATAAGCATGCCGCAGTTTGGCCGGCGCTTCGCGTTTGGGTTTGTGCGCTCCTTTCGGTGTTCTAGGCGGGTAACACCGGCTTGTGTCGCAGCGGTCCGTTTCGGCGAACGAGTCCACCCCACCCGGGTGACAATCTTGTTGGCTCAAATCGGGGGCGGGTGTGAGGCGTCTTTTGCCCTTGCAGGGTGACCGGTTCGGCGGCAGGCTCCGGACCGGATTTCTGGGGATTGTTCGTATCGGAAGCCTATGGAAAAGCGCATCAGGGAACTTTTGGCCTCGGACCGCCCCTGTTCCGGGGTGCGGGTGCAGGGGTGGATCCGGACGCGCCGGGACGCGAAGGGCTTTTCGTTTTTGGAAGTGAACGATGGTTCATGCCTCAAGAATCTGCAGGTGGTGGTGGACGCGCAGATTCCCGGGGCGGAGCAGTTGAACCGGTGCACGACGGGGGCGTCAGTGAGGGTTGATGGGGATCTGGTGGAATCGCCCGCGCCGGGCCAGCGCTGGGAGGTGCGGGCCACGCGGCTGGAGTTGATCGGTCCGGCCGACAGCACCTATCCGCTGCAGAAGAAGGGTCATTCGCTGGAGTTCCTGCGGAGCATCGCGCATTTGCGGGCCAGATCGAACCTGTTCGGGGCGGTGTTTCGGACGCGGAGCCGCCTGGCCCGCGCGGTGCATGAGTTTTTCCAGGCACGCGATTTTCTCTGGGTGCACACCCCCATCATTACCGCCAGTGACTGTGAAGGGGCGGGGGAGTTGTTTCGGGTGACAACCCTCAAGGGGCAACCGGGGGAGCGGCCGAAGGACGATTTCTTCGGCCGGCCCACGTATTTGACGGTCAGCGGACAGCTGGAGGCCGAGGCGCTGGCGTGCGCGCTGGGCCGGGTGTACACGTTTGGTCCGACCTTCCGGGCGGAGAATTCCAACACCTCCCGGCACGCCGCCGAGTTTTGGATGATCGAACCGGAGGCGGCGTTCTTTGATCTCGAGGCGGACATGGACCTGGCGGAGGATTTCCTGAAGGCCATGGCCCGGCACATGCTCGAGGAGGGCGGCGACGACCTGGACCTGTTCGAACGGTTTGTGGACAGGGAGGTGCGGGCCCGGTTGAGGTTCGTCACCGAGCGGCCGTTCGTGCGAATCCCTTATGCCGAGGCCATGGAAATCCTGCGCAAATCAGGGCGCTCCTTCGAATTCCCGCCGGAGCCGGGGCAGAATCTGCAGTCCGAACACGAACGGTTCCTGACCGAGGAACATTTCCATGCACCGGTGATCGTGTATGACTATCCGCGGGCGATCAAACCGTTCTACATGCGGCTCAACGATGACGGTGTCACGGTGCGGGCGATGGATGTCCTGGTGCCCGGTGTGGGTGAGGTGATCGGCGGGGCACAGCGGGAGGAGCGACTCGAGGTGCTGCGCGAAAACCTGCGGTTTCACGGGTTGGATGAGTCGGATTACCAGTGGTATCTCGACCTGCGCAGGTACGGCACCGTGCCGCATGCGGGATTTGGCGTGGGTTTTGAACGGTTGCTGATGTTCCTGACGGGCATGGGCAACATTCGGGACGTGATCCCCTTCCCGCGCACGCCCGGACACGCCGAGTTCTGACCGGTGCGGTACCCGCAAGCCGGGTGATGGCGCTTCCCTTCCCTTTTGAAAAGGGGCACGGGCCACGGTGGGGGCGCTGCCGCAGGGGCAGATTGGTTGCTTCGGCCCCTGCAGGGGCGGCCGGCTCTTGGCGACCGGGCCGATGATATCAGGGCCGGCGCCCGGCGCGGGCGCGGCCTTTACTTCGGGGCGAACTCCACCCGGACGAACCCGGCGTCAATGTACTGGCCGCCGACGGTTTGCCGGCAGGTGATGGCCAGGAGGTTTTTCCCGGGTTTCAGGGCCGCCCGGGCCTGGGGATTGAGGGCCCGGTTGAAGTAGCTGGTGACATACCCACGGAACCGGC
This sequence comes from Limisphaera ngatamarikiensis, assembly GCF_011044775.1. Taxonomy (NCBI): domain Bacteria; kingdom Pseudomonadati; phylum Verrucomicrobiota; class Verrucomicrobiia; order Limisphaerales; family Limisphaeraceae; genus Limisphaera; species Limisphaera ngatamarikiensis. The sequence goes on from NZ_JAAKYA010000082.1 coordinate 20,640, forward strand.
CGATCAACTGTCCGTTGAGGTAGACCTCGGCGTCTTCATCGTGGTGGATCCAGAGCTGGAGCTGGTCGAGTCCTTCGGCGGGCAGTTCGATTTCCCTGCGCAACCAGATGCGGGGAGTATTCCAGACGGTGCCGATATGGGCGCCCGGAGTGCCCGGGGTGCCGAAACCGCCCCGGCCCTCCTTCCATTGCGAGTCGTCGAACCCGGGCTGGTACCAGTCCGGGCCCGGCCGGCTGGTGGTGTAGCGCCAAGTGGCGGGTTGGGTATCGGCGGCGGGCACGACCGGGATGATCCTGGGCGGGACCGGCATGGGCGCCCAGTTGGTGGCGCGGGTCTGGTCGCGGGCGGCCCATTTCTCCCAGAGCTGCGGCTCGTAGAGCATGGGTGCGAAGAGGGCCCCGACCACGGGTCGGGCGGTGAACCCGACGCGCCGTGCGGTTTTGGTGTCGTACCAATCGGTCATGGGGACCCGGTCGGGCGTTTCGTTCAGAAACCGCCAGACCGGTTCGGTCAGTGCGAGGAAATCGGCGGGATTGCGGCTCAGGGTGGCGGACCAGAAGATCCAGTCCAGCTTGGTGTAGTCGCGACGGTTGTCCAGGGGGAGCCCGTAGCGGTTTTGCACTTTGCGGTAGAAGGCCACCTCCTTCTGGAAGACCTCCTCGGGGAAGAGGTTCAGGCCCAGGATCCGGTCCCAGATCAGGTTGTATTTCTGGCTCCAGGTGCCCGGCCGGTCAAAGGCCAGCCGGTAATGATCCCCGTCGTCGGCCTCCTGCACCCAGCGTCGGGCGAAGTTGCGCGCGGTGGTGAGGTATTCTTCGGCCCGGGCCCGGTCGCCGCGCAGGGCGCAGAGCTGACCAAACGCGCCCAGGCCGATGATGGCCTTGGCGCTGAGGTTGACGTTGTGGGCGAGGTGCCCGGCGAAATCGTCGGTGCACAACTGGTTTTCCGGGTCGTATCCCTTCTCCTTGAGGTAGGCGGCCCATTGTTCGAGCCGGGACCAGTACGGCAGGGCGAAGCGCGCGTCGCGGTCGATCCGGGCCACGGCGGCCACCAGGATGAGCGCGTTGCCGCACTCTTCGACCGGCATTTGATTTTCTTCCGAATGTTCGCCGCCTCCGTAGACCTGGCCGTTGGCATGGGGATAGGTGCCGAGGTCATGCGGTGCGAAGGGGAACTTCCAACGTTCGCTGGCGGCGTAGTTGAGGTAGGGCACCAGGAACGACTTGGCCAGCGTGGAACCGAACAGCAGGAACTGGGGCGACATGGGATAGAACACGTCGGCGGTGCCGATGCAGCCGTTGGAGTGGTTTTCCTTGCAGAACTGCAGGGGTTGACCGTTGGCATCGGCCACGAACTTGCCGGCGGCAAAGCACTGGCGGTAGGCCAGGGCCGCCATTCGGGCGTAGGCGGGCCCACCAACCTTTTCCAGATCGGCCATCAACTCGCGGTCAAACGCCTCGCACCGGCGCTCCAGGCTTTCAAACTCCGCGGCTGCCGCGCGCAGGAGATCGGCCGCCTCCCAGCCGTTGCGCCGCCAGTAGGGTCGCAGGTTGTGCCCCATGTACTGGATGGAATAGAGGTCATCGTAGGCGATCATCAGCCAGGTGCGCACGGGCCTGGGGCCGACGTTGCCCACGGGCAGGTTCCACGCCACCACCAGGCGATCGGCACGCACCGGTTCGGCGCTTCCGGCCACTTCGGTGGGCCAGCGACCGCCCCGGAGGAAGAGTTCCTGGATTTCATGGCGCGGACCGGCCGCCGGTGCGCCGGGTGTGTTCGCCGAGCCGGCCAGGTAGAGATACCCCCAGTCGATGCGCAGATCGTCTCCGCGCTTTTCGAGGATGGGCTGCTCGACCGAGCCGACCCGCACGGCGTGGACGGTCTCCCAGGATTCGCGTTGCCAGGTCACGGTTTGTTCCGGCTCGTTGACGGTCAATTCCGCCGAGGCATCGAAGTAGAGGGCCACGGTGTGGGAACGTCCGTCGGTGGAGGCGAGGTCGAAGGTCACGTACGTCACGGGTCGCGAGAGGATGTCCACGTCCATGGGGAGGGCGGGGGTAAGGAAGGTGAGATGCAACCGGATGCCGCCGCCTTCGAAGGTGTAGCGGGTGCGCGTGGGCAGGACCTCCAGGCCGGTCTGCGTCAGGGCGGGCACGCGGGCCGGGCTGGCGCCGAGGAACCGCCAGACGCGGTTGTCAATCTTGATGAGGCCGGTGAGGCGATGCGGACGCCCGGTCCAGTGAACCGTGTCGGCCCCGGTCAACTCGTCCGCGGGGGACCAGATGCTGAAGTACGGGTCGTGCGCGACCAGCGGAGTGGCGGGCGGGATGAGTTCGTCCCGTCGGCTGACCCGTTTCACCGGCGGGGTGTAGAGTTTGCGGGCGGCCTCGGCAATCAGGTCCGGATCCATTTTGACCACCGCACGGTCATAGGTCATGAGACCGTTGACCTCGATTTCGACGTCGGTGGTCTGGGTGTAGACGGCGGCGGCCAGGCCCTGATCGCCGGTGAGCGGATGGAGTCGGCGCAGGAGTTCGAGGTACGCCTCGGTGAGTTCCTCGCGGCTGTTGTAGCTGCGGTACCCCCAGTTGCGTTCCTCCTGCCAGGTGTGCCCGGCCAGCGGCAGCCCCAACCCGCCAAACTCGCCCAACACCACCGCACGGCGCGATTCCACGGGTGCGGTGCCGGGACCCGGATAGACGTGGATGTCATGCACATCGCCGCAGCCGCGATCGGCCCAGCCACTGGCGTTGTTGACCAGCCGGGTTGGATCCCACTGTTTGATCAGCTCCACGATCCGGCAGGTGTCGTATTGGCCCCAGCCCTCGTTGAAAGGCACCCACATGACGATGCAAGGGTGGTTGTAAAGGCCCTCGACCATGGCCCGGAGTTCGCGTTCGAACTGGGCAGCTGATTCGGGGGAACGCTGGATGTCGGGATCGTTCGGGCCGATGTAGCGGTCACCGCTGGGCATGTCCTGCCAGACCAACAGGCCCAGCTTGTCGCACCAGTAGTACCATCGGGCGGGCTCGATCTTGACATGTTTCCGGGCCATGTTGAACCCGAGCTTTTTGGTCATTTCGATGTCGTAGCGGAGGGCTTCGTCCGTCGGGGCCGTGTAAAGTCCGTCCGGCCAGAAGCCCTGGTCCAGGGGACCGAACTGGAACAGGGGCCGGTTGTTCAGGTACAGGCGCGGGATGCCGGTGGGATCCCGTTGGACGGCGATCTTGCGCATGCCAAAGTAGGATCCGACGCGGTCGCCCACCTGCTTTCCGCGCCGCAGTGTGAGTTGGAGGTCATAGAGGTGGGGATCATCCGGCGACCACAGGCGCGGCCCGGGAATCCGGATTTCCAGGACCGCGGGTTGGGCGGGCCCGGCCGCGGGGAGCGGGACGGCGCCCCGGCCCACGGCGCGGCCCTCGGACCGCACCTCCGCCTCCAGCTGCCAGCCCTCGGCGGGGCCGGCGCAGAACGCCTCGATGCGGATGGTCTGGTCGTCAATGTTTGGCGTGAGGCGCACGCGGCCGATGTGCGTCTGCGGCACCGGTTCGAGCCAGACCGTCTGCCAGATGCCGCTGGACGGGGTGTACCAGATGCCGTGAGGGTCCCGGACCTGCTTGCCGCGCGGTTGTGTGCCGGCGTCGGTGGGGTCCCAGACCGCCACCACCAGTTCCTGTTCACCCTCCGGCTTCAGCGCGTCCGTGATGTCGAAACTGAAGGCGTCGTAACCGCCCCGGTGCTGGCCGACCTCGCGTCCATTCACCCACACCACGGTCTCCCAATCCACCGCACCGAAATGCAGGAGAACCCGCTGGCCGGCCCAGCGCTTCGGCAGGGTGAACGTGCGCCGGTACCAGAGACGATTCGTCTCATAGACGCGGCGCATCACACCCGAAAGCGCCGATTCCACGGGGAACGGCACGAGGATCTTTCCGTCCCAGGTTCGGGGTTGGGGATCTTCGCGCAAGGTGATGGCGTAATCCCAGAGGCCGTTGAGATTTTGCCATTCCGTGCGGACCAGTTGCGGTCGCGGATACTCGGGGTGCACCCGTTCGGGCGAAACGTCCGCCGCCCATCGGGTCATCAACGGGCCGCGAGCCGGTTGCCATCGAGAGGGTGCAGGTGCATCGGCCGCGGAGGCGGCCGGTACCGGTTGAACCTGAGGTCCGAGCATGATGCCGGCGATGAGGAGGAGGATTTGTCGTTTCATTCTTCGAGGATTTTCCATTCCAGGATGCCTGCGGAAAAGTTGGGTTGCAGTTGGACGACCAGGCGGATCGCGGTGGTTTCCACCGGATCGAACTCCACCCGATTCCACCGGTCACGGGCCACGCCGGGTTGGATGCGTGTCGTTACCGGCCGCCATTGATCGCCCGCGCGGTATTCAATGGTCCAGCCGGCCGGCACGCGACACTCCCCCACACCCGTGTCGTCAAACCAGTACACCGCCACGGCGCCGACCTTGCGCGGTCGTTCGAACTCGGCCTGGACCCACTCGCGGGTGCCGCGTCGGGGCCACCAGGTGAACCGCGGGATGTCGTGATCGTTGGAGTGCGCCGGTTCCAAACCGTCGCCCAGGGCATCGAGCGTGTCGTGCTCGTAACAGTGCGAAGCGGAGGCGCGCCAGTCCGGCTTTTTCGGGCGCGCGGGCGGCATCCAACGATGTGCGGATGACCCGGTGCTGACGGTGGGGAAGGCGGCAATGCGCAGCCGCGCGGCGCCCATGGGGATCAGGGTCACCTCCTCCATGGGCTCGGTGGTGTAAGCGGGTGAGGGCTGCAACGGCGCCACCATGTTCAGCCGGTCCATTTGCCACTCGGGAATCCGCCGGGCCCGGGCCCGGATGCGGATCGGCACCGTGTCCGGGGTGAACGGTTGTGGGGCGAGCCGGCCGCGTTTGCGTTCGATCCGCAGGCCGGCCGTGGGCCGGGCAGGGTCGAGTTCCAGTCCGTAGTTCCATGCCGAGGCGGGGAAGACCTCCCATTCCGGCCAGCCCGGGACACGTTCGCCGTATTTTTCCCAGCGTTCCCGGATGGCCAGGGAAAAGGCCAGCGGCCCGTAGTGAACGGACACGGCATTGTGATTGGTGGGCCAGGTGCGCACCGAGAGTTCCATCGGCAGTTGCCATTCCACCACGTCGCCATCCCGCCAGGTGCGTTCCCACCGGACGTAGGTTCGCGGTCGCGCTTCCACCGGGACGCGACGACCGTTCAGGAACAAACGCGGTTCGCGGCACCAACCCGGCACCCGGAGATACAGCGGGAACCGCTCCGGTTCGGGCGTGACCACGCGGATGCGGACGCGATCGTCAAACGGATACTCCGTGTCCACCTGGAGATGCACCGTGGTGCCCGAGCCCACCCGGGCACGCAATTCACAGGGCGCATAAAGAATCGCCGCCAGACCCTGGTCGGGCGTGGCCAGCCAGAGCTCTTCCGCGTAGTAGGGCCAGCCGTGGGAGACGTTGTGCTGGCAGCAACGATAGACCTCGTAGGGGCTGTAGGAGAACATGGTGCCGGAGTTCTGAATGCCCGGGGCCTTGTTGTGCCGGTCCAGCTGCACCTGGTTGGCGCAGGTGATGTAGTGCAGGGCGCGCGCGTCCGGTGTCAGGGCCGCCGGAAACGAGTTGAATGCGATCTCCTCGCAGCGGTCGGCCCAGACCGGATCGCCCGTCAGACGCACGAGCATTTCGTAGCTGTGCATGAACTCCACAATGCCGCAGGTCTCGATGCCCCCGCGCGGATCCACGTACCCGGGCCGTACGTTTTCGTCCCCCACGAAACCGCCCCCCGGAAACTGGCCGTAGGTTTGCATGACCTTCTGCCAGTTGCGCTCGGCCGAATCGCGATGGGCCGGATCATGGGTGAACAACCAGGCAATCGTACCGGCGCGGAAGCCCTGGGCGATGTTGACGTTGTGCCAGTTGACCACGTCGCGGTGCCAGGCGGGCATGTTTTCGTGGATCTTGCGCGCCAGGTCCAACAACCAGGGTTCGCCCGTGCGGTTGTACAGCCAGAGCACGCTCTCGATGTTGTCGCCGGCGCGCAACGGGGGCCAGTAACCGACGCTGAACGCTCGACCCGGCAGCCGATGTTGCCAGGCAAAGTAACGGCGCATCACCTCCAACACCCGCGGATCCCCGCTGAATTCGTGGTAACTCTGCAGCACGTTCAGCATCACCATGTGCGGCCACATATCGGGTTGGCCGTCCAGGCTGGTCAACAGATCGCGCGGACCGAACCAGCCGTCCTCCCGCTGGGATGCCATGGCTGCCTCAATCCAGCGCCGTGCCTCCGCGATCAGGTGCGGGTCGTTCAGCACGTAGCCGAGGTCGCCATATCCCTTCAGCCAGTAGGGCATTTCCTCCCAGCCGCGTTCGCCCCTGCCCTCCGGGCTGGCCCAGGCGCTCCGCTGGAAATCCAGCCAGGGCGAGATTTCCGACAGCCGACCCACCATGCCGTCGCGGGCCAGTTCCAGTTGATGGCGCAGCCAACCCCGGGGAACGATGCTGCCGATGGGAAGACGCACGAACGCCGCCGGTTCCAAGGGCGCGCGATGGCCGCCATAAAAGCGGTTGGGCCCCGACGCCACAGGCCGTTCCACCACGGTCGGACCGTCCTCAGCCCGACCTGTCCACCCGACCCACGCCACGACGATCGCAAGCACTGTCCATGCCCGGCCTGACCTCTTCATGTCGATTTTGCCCTGGAATGCGTTTGCCAACGGTATGGGACGTTCCCGGTTCGGACCCGATCCGAGCCCAGCATGACCCCGGTCGTTCACGGGCGCAACGTCGTTCGAACTCCGGTCCCGCCCGGACCGGATCGCTCCGTGTGCCGCACAGTCTGCGTCAGAACCGCCCGCCCGTCATGTGGCATGAAGTGGCTACATGTCGGTCGCGGGCTCATCACGGGTCCGCCTTTTGTGGATCCACCAAGCCACCGCGCCGACCACCGCCCCGCCCAGGTGCGCCAGGGCGGAAACCTCCCCGTGACCGCCCAGTTGAGAGAACGCCAGAATGAATTGAAACAGAATCCAGATGAACCACGCCACACCTGCCGGGATGCGAACCAGACGCCAGTACACAAGCAGCCCGAGCCGGACATGCGGGAACTGCAGCGCGTAAAAGGTGATCAATCCCGAAATCCCGCCGCTGGCCCCCACGCAGGGCTCGTCCGGACGGGGATCCAGCAGGATGTGCAGGATGTCCCCGGCAAGGGCCGAGCATATCAGCAGCGCCAGCCAGCGCTTTCGTCCGAGGTAATCCTCCACATTGTCGCCGAAAACGCACAGGAAATAAAAGTTGGCGAACCAGTGCCACGCATTCGCGTGGAGGAAAAAGCTGGTGAGAAAGGTCAGGCCCCCCATGCGCCACCATTGGTTGGGAATCAGACCCCACTCGGCCAACACGCCCTCGCCACCCCACCAACCGATGAGGGAAACGGCGGTGATCAAAAGCGCAAGCCCGTACGTGGCCCACGGGAACCCGGCCGGTTCCCGATCCGACAACTCGGCCGGAAATCCAAGAAGCATCGGCAGCCAGTGCCATCCCTCCGGCTCCGGGTTGGCTTCCATCTCCCGCTTGACCTTCTCCAGTTCGTGGAGTGCCAGGCGCTCGCGCAGGGCCAGTTCCTGGGCCGCCTCGCTCACGACCACGTTTTTCGGTACGACTTCAAATTCGCCGGGGTCAAACCAGATCAGCCTGCACGACCGGCAACCGTCCAACTCGAGCGACGGGTTCTGCACGTGAAACCGGCGCATGAACTGGTTGCAGAACGGGCACCGTGGACCTCCCCGGAAGCTTTGCTGGTTGAGCAAACGCAGCACCTGCGTGGCCCAGCGATCCCCGGCCATTTGCCGGATTTGCGGGACGGTGACGGCGCATCCTCCGCACTGATCGCAGGCATGATAGATTCCGCCGCGATGCCGGATGGTTCGCAAATGGCCGGAACAGACAGGACAAAACACCATCGTCGCTTGCGCCCGCAAGGATGAGAACGTCCCCGGTTGCGTGGCAAGGTCGGACCGGCCCGGCCCGGGGGCGGACCCCGCACCGCGACGGCCGGACCTCGGACCTCAGGCGCGGGTCGCGCACCCGGCCAACAGTGCATAGCGAACCGAGCCCGCGCGACCCAGCCGGCCCGAGCCCAGCACAACCGACACACCGAGCATCACGGCGTTCTCCAGCAGTTTGGTGCAGAGCCACACTTCGCCCGTCCCGCAACCGCAGTCAAACCTCACCGCACACGGCGCCAGCCCCTGCGCGGCGGCCAACTGCCACCCGTGCACGGCCACCAACACGGTGAACCCGGCCAACAGGCAGGCCAACAGCCAGGACGTGCCCCGAACGGCAATCCCGACCACCAGCAACACCGCACAGAACACCTCCAGCCACGGCAGCAGAATTGCCGTCGCATTCAACAACCACGGGAAATGAATCACATCATACTGCCGCACCGCCTTGAGAAAGGTCACCGGGTCAAGAACCTTGGCCAGCCCCAGCCAGCCCACCCACAAACCCAACCCGACGCGCAGCGCGGCGCCGACCCAATTCCTGACCTGTTCCCGTCGGTTCATGGCGTCGGGGCCGGAGTTGAACCGGTTGAGGTTGGACGGGGTTCCACCGGCTGGCCCCGGGCCTCCCATTCCTCGAAGCCCCCCACGTAGATGACCAGCCGTTCCCGCGGTACACCGGCCTGTTCCAGGAGGGAGGCAGCCAGCTCGGCGTCCTCGCACCGGCCCCCGCTGCAGTACACAATCACCTTTTCCGCCTGCAAACAGGCCGCCACGACTTCCAAAAGGTTCTGCTCCGGCCGATAGGGATCAAACTGCCGGGCTCCCGGGATGTGACCGCGTCGGTAGGGGATCTCGGCGCGCGCGTCCACCCACACCATCCGACCGGTCAGCCGCGCAGGATCCGCAAACGCTTCCACGGCCCGTTCGAACGTCCAGGCCGCATACCCGCGGGCGGTCACCCGGGCGATCGCTTCGGATTCCGCGTCTGCGGCCGGGACTCCGGAGGGGGCGTCTCCCGCCGTCACCGGTTGAGGTGTCACCGCCGGCAACGGGAAGTAGTTCCTCGTCCAGTTCAGCCCGCGCGGCGAGAGCGCATTGGCCAGACACCCGAACCCAAGCCCGACGGCCAGCACCAGAACCGCCTCCGCCACAATGCACCAAACGGAACCGACGGACCGGCCCGCACCCTCCCCACCGTGACTCATCGCGGATATTTCTGGCGCGCGTTGCATGCGGGTGCCGGTCCGGGGCGAGAGCTCAGGTTCCGGGCATGGGCGGTAATTCCAGCGGCGGCCGGGCCGGCCGCGCTGCCGCGGGTGCGGCCGGGCTCGCTGCTGCCGGCCTGGCGCCCGGTGCGGCCGGGGCAGGGGCGGCGTTGGGCGCCGGTAGGGGCGGCGGACCCGCCTGGACTGCCGGTTGCGGTTGTGGGGGAGGCGGAAGGGCCGGGGGCGGTGCCACCGGGCCGCGCGACTGGGCGATGGGCACGCGAAGCTGCGGATGATTCGGATGTGAAGTGTTGGCTGTCAGGGCCAGTACCTGACCGGCCGGAATCTGGAATCCGGCGGGAAAATGCAGCAGGACGTTGAAATACCGGCCCGGATTGGTCTCCTGAACCTCCACGGTGACGTTGGTGTGGTTGACGGTCACGTCCGACAGGCGCAGCTGGTTGGTGCCGTTGTTGACCACCGCCACGGTCAACGTCTGCGGCGTGGGCAATGGCCCGGGCGCCAGTTGCAGGAAGGGCGGCGCCACCGTGACCACCGGCTGCATCAACAACAGCGCCGTGACACTGAGCTTCGGCAGGTTCGTGGACGAGGTGTCCATGCTGATGACGCCCTGGACATTGCCCGGCGGCGCGTTGTCCGTGGCAGCGATGACCAGATCGAATTCACGGCCCGGCTCCCGTTCCACAAGCTCGGCTTTCAGGTGGGGACTGCTGCTTTGGGGTGCCTCCAACCGGAGCGGCGCCTCCTCGCGGTTGACGATGTGGATGACGGCCCTGGCCTGGTCCAGTCGCTCGGGATTGGCGTGCAGGATGGCGTAGCGGGGGCTCAGCTCGACCGGGTTCCAGATCTCGGCCCGCAATTGCAAGGCCACGGTCGGTTGCCGGGGATCATTGCAACTGACCGTGATGGGCTTCAGCACCTGCCCCTGAAAGCCGGCCGTGTTGAACTGGATGGGAATGACGCCGGTTTGTCCCGGCTCGACGCGCCGGGTCCATTCCCCCGCCGTGGTACAACCACACGATGCATGCACGCCGGTGATTTCCAACACCGCCCGGCCCGTGTTGGTGAAGACAAAATCGTGTCGGAGGACGGCCCCGCTGACCACGCGACCGAAATCGTGGATGGGCGCCGCGAAACGGATCTGCGGTCCGGTACCGGTACCGGTCTCGGGGGTCGCCGGCGCACCCGCGGCCGCGGCCGCGCCCTGCGGCGGAAGGGTGGGCGAGGGAACCTGACCCGAACCTGGCAGGCAGACCAACCCCAGAAGCACCCCTGCCATGAGCGGAATGAATTCATGACACCGCCAGTGGACTCGCGTGTTCATAACCGTCCGTATCTAACCCCAAGCCCCGCCCCGTTGCAAATCCCTTGGAACGCGCCCGGTCCGCGCGGGTGCTCACGGAAGTCCAGGGATAGGGAACACCGGACGCCGTTTGCGGCAACCTTCAGGGTGGATCCGGGCCCGCGGCGACGGCCGGGTATAACGGGACCGGCCGGTTTCCGGGCCACGCGGGGGTTCGTTCGAGAGGCGCGCGATGGCAACCGGACCCGACGCCCGTCCGAGGGGTGGGGCGAGGGCGGGGGAACGCCGACGCAAACCCTCAGTAAACCACGATCGAGCGGATCGGGTACCCGGCCAACCGGGCCCGCCCCTGCAGGTGGCTCAGCTCGATCAAAAAGGCGATCTGCAGGATCTGCCCGCCCAGTTTTCGCACCAGCTCCGCCGCTGCCGCGGCGGTGCCGCCCGTGGCCAACAGATCGTCCATCAGCAAGACCCTGGCACCGGGCCGGATGGCATCCACGTGAATGGCGATGGTGTTGGTGCCGTACTCCAGTTGGTAGGTCTGTTCGTGGGTCAGGTAGGGGAGCTTGCCCTTTTTGCGCACCGGGACGAACCCGGCGCGCAACCGATAGGCGGCGGCTGCGGCAAAGATGAACCCGCGCGCGTCAATGCCCACCACGGTGTCCACCTGGCCGGGCGTAAAACCCTCCGTCAACAGGTCGATGCTCCCGGCGAACAGGCGCGCGTCGCCCAGGAGGGGCGTTATGTCCTTGAACTGAATCCCCGGCTGGGGAAAGTCCGGCACGTTCCGAATGGCCTGCTGGATTTCAAGGGGGGTGACATCCGCCATGGTTCAGACTCCCGTGGGTCAATCCTTGACCTTCTCGAGTTTCTCAATCATCCGGCGCAGCTTGCGCAGGGCAATGTTTTGAATCTGACGAACGCGTTCGCGGGTGACGCCGAACTGGGCGCCCACCTCCTCCAGCGTTTGCGGCGGTTCACCGTCCAGGCCGAAGCGCCGCGTCAGGATGGTGGCCTCGCGCTTGTCCAGCCGGGCCAACAACTCGCGGAGCATGGCGGTCACCGTCTTTTCCTCCAGCTCCTCGTAGGGTGTGTGGGCGGATTCGTCCTGAACGATCTCGCCAAAGCTGTTGGAGTCCTCCTCATCCGAAAGCGGTGCGTCCAGCGAGGCCGGTCGGATGGCCGCCGTGCGCATTTGCGCCACCCGGGCGGGGGTGGTCCCCAGCTCGGCTGCAAGCTCCTCATCGGTGGGTTCGCGCCCCAGCTCCTCCTGCAACTCCATCGCCACGCGCCGCATGCGCGCGATCTTGTCCACCAGATGCACCGGCAGGCGGATGGTCTTGGACTGGTTGGCCAGGGCGCGTTTGATGGCCTGTTTGATCCACCAGGCGGCGTAGGTGGAAAGCTTGCCGCCCTTCTTGGGATCGAACCGTTCCACGGCCTTCATCAACCCGATGTTCCCTTCACTGATGAGATCCAGCAACGGCAACCCCAGCCCCTCGTAATCCCGCGCAATCTTGACCACCAACCGGAGGTTGGCCTTGATCATGTGTTCCCGCGCCTTCTTGTCGCCGGCCTTGATCCGCGCCGCCAGTTCGATTTCCTCCTCGGGCGTCAGCAGCTTCACCTGCCCGATTTCCCGTAAATACAGCCGGAACGCGTTCTCCGTGTCCCGATCGTCAATGTCCTGATCCTCCGGGCCGACCTCGGCCTCCCGCGCCACTTCGAGCTCGGCCGGGGTGGGGCCGGGTGACTGCGCCGGGGTTTGAGGCTCGGGTACGGTCGCGGCGGCGGGCGGCGAAGTGGCCTCCGGGGGGGGCGCCGCAGGTTCCGCAGCCTCGGCAGGTGCCGGGACCTGTCCGGCTGCCGCCCGGGTCCCGCCCTGCGCGGGGGCGGAAACCCTGGCCCGGCCACTTTTCCGGACGCGCCGGGTCGCAGCCTTGCGTTTGGATCCGGACCGGGACTGTTTCCTGGCGGCCATAACTCTGTTGCAGCATTTGAAGAGCCAACAGCCCGGCGCAAGCAGAAACGAAAAATCACCGACAAACCCCCGCGCCGCGGTCCGGCCGGGGAACCTCACCTCGCCGAACCGGGAACACCGGACGAGGGCGCCTGCGCCGCCAGGGCCGACCAGATTTCCTCGTAAATCCGATTCATCGCCGCGGCTTTTTGCGGCCAGATGTAGTGCTGCAACACGCGTTCATGTGCCGCCACGGACATGCACCGGCGCCGATCCGGGTCGCGGGCCAGTTCCACCAGGGCCCGTGCCAGGGCATCGGCAGTGGTTTCCGGATCGGTCGGCGGTACGCGAATGGCCGTCGCGTCCGTGACAATCTCGGCCTGTCCGTGATGCAGCAGCGTCACGGCGGGCAGGGATGCCGCCATGGCCTCCAACAAGGCGTTGCCCGACGTGTCTCGCAGGCTCGTGAACAAAAACAGGTCATGAGACTCAAGCAGCGGCGGCAACTGCTCCCGCGACACACGACCGTGCCATTCAATGGCACTGGCCACACCCAGCCGCACCGCCGTCGCCTTGACCGCTCCCGCGTCGGGTCCGTCCCCCACCATGCTCAATCGCAGACGCGGCTCCTGTTGCCGCGCCCGGGCATAGGCCGTCACTGCCAGGGAGCCGCCCTTGATCTTTTCCATGCGACTGACCCACAACACCCGCACCGGGCCCTCCCGCCGGACCGGTCGGGGCGGCCTCACCTGCTCCGGCATCACACCCGTCTCCAGCATGGACCGCACCTTGGAACGGTAACGCTCCGGAATCCGGCGCGCCGTGTCGCCATTGGCCACCAGAATCATGGCCGCGGCGCGAAAGCTGAAATGCAACGGAGGCCAGAACGGCGCGCTCAGGACGGTGAGCGACCGAAAGCCTTCCGGGATCAGCCGGGTGCCAAACCGGCGCAGGAACGGCCAGGGACAGATCTGCCCGCCGCCCAGTGGGCCGAGCAGGACCGGCGGGCGCGCCTGCCACCAAAACCCGGGTTGCCGGAACGAATTGAAGGTGACGTGATGTACCAAATCGTAGGAGTTCAGCCGGGCTGCCACGTGCCGGCGCACCCCCCATTGCCACACCGCATAAAAGACGCTCACGGGCACGCCCCGGCCCTTCCACCGCAACCACGGACCGGGCGGGTCATAGTACAAAAACTCCGGATGCGGCTCCGGCAACGATCCCAGCGCGCTTTCAATGGCCGGCCGGTTGTTGGCCCGCGTCACCACCGTGACCTTGTGGTAACGAGCCATCTCCGTCGCCCAACGCCAACCGACCTCGGGCTCGGATCCGCGACCCGGTTCGCAGGCGTACGCGGACATCAACACCTTGCGTCGTTCATCCATCCAAGGCCGACCAACCTAGGCAACGGCCAACCCGGCGGGCAAGTTCCCGCCGACCCGCACCCACCGCGGCAACCGCCCCAAACCGGCAGGGACAGCGTCCCAGCCGTCCGCAAGGATTGGAGGGCGCACGCAGGTTTTTGTTCCACCACAGAGACACAGAGGACACAGAGGGGTGTGGTGTACCGCGAACAGCACCGGAGGGACGGCGTCCCCGCCGTCCGCAAGAATTAGCGGGCACAGGGGACTGTGCCCCTCCCAGGTGGTGGATGGGGAGGGACCGCGTCCTCGCGGTCCGTGAGAATTGGCAGGCACAAAGGCAAGGATTGGCGGGCACGGAGGACCGTGCCCCTCCCGGGGATGAGGTAAACGGGCACAGAGGACTGTGCCCCTCCCCGATTGTGCAATTGGGAGGGACGGCGTCCCCGCCGTCCGCAAGGATTGGCGGGCGCACGCAGGTTTTTGGTTTCACCACGGAGACACGGAGGACACAGAGAGGGGTGCGGTGTTCCGCCAGAGGCAAGGGAGGGACGGCGTCCCCGCCGTCCGCAAGAATGAGCCGGCACCGGGGATGGTTGCCCCTCACGTTCAGGTTCCCCCTTCGAAAGCCCCTTTTGCATTCGCCCTGTGTGGCTTGTGTGCTGTGGAGGGGCCTGGCTCCGTGCTGCCGTGGTCAGTCCCGACGGGGAGCCTCTGGCCCCCGCCGTGCGATCCCCGGGACCGGAACCTGCCCCTTGCAAATCCGCCGGCCGGTCGTACGGTACGGTGAGAACCAACAGCCCCCATCAACAACGCCACCAATGGAAAGGAGCCCGCAATGCCCGTGCGCAAACTCAAGGAGTTCCTCGACGCCCATGGCGTCAAATACGTCAGCATCCTGCATTCACCGGCCTATACCGCCCAAGAAGTGGCCGCTTCAGCCCATGTACCGGGCCGGATCATGGCCAAGGTGGTGATCGTTGACCTGGACGGCGAGCTGGCCATGGCGGTCCTGCCCGCAACCCGCCGGGTCGTCTTGCAGGACCTGCGCGAGCTCACCGGCTGCGATCGCGCGCGGTTTGCCACCGAAGAGGCGTTTCAGACCCGGTTCCCGGATTGCGAGATCGGGGCCATGCCGCCCTTCGGCAACCTGTACGGCATGAAGGTGTTTGCCGCCGAGTCCCTCCGCCAAAACCCGGAGATCGCCTTCAACGCCGGATCCCACACCGAAATCATCAAAATGGCCTGGTCCGATTTCGAACGCCTGGTCCAACCCCAAATGGCCTCGTTCACCACCTGACCGGTCCACGGCCGCCATGCGTCTCCGCCAGAACTGCACCTCCGAGCCGGAGCCGGATTGGGCGATGGACGGCCGCTGCCGGGTGTGGTTCAGTAGTGGCGATGTCGGACAGTGCTCCGGTGCATGAACAGGGTTTGGTGGAGCCGGTGACCTGGGGCGCGGACGCGGATCCGGGTCTGGACTGGTTTTGCGTTCGCTGCCTGCGGGGCGTGGCCCGGGAATACGATCGCGTGTATCGGGACGGACGCAGCGAGTTCGATTTCGAGAACCCGGACGGCCAGCGGTTTCACATCCTGTTGTTTGCCGATTGTCCGGGTGGTCGGCCCGTGGGGGTGCCCACAGAACTGCATACGTGGTTCCCCGGACACGCGTGGTGTTATTGCGTCTGCCGCGGCTGCGGATTGCAACTGGGTTGGTGGTACGTCGGAGAGTGCCGGTTTGTCGGGCTCATCCGCGGCCGGATCCTTTCGGCCCGACACTGGCGGAACTGAACACCGCTCGACGGGCCCTCGTGCCAGGGCGGCACCGGCCTGCGCCGCGTTCGGCTTCGTGGGCCGACCCTGAAGGGCGAACCCACAACAGCCCCCGGCTGCATCGGCGGCATACCCGGATTTGCGCTTCGCCGCGGGCGAATCGGCAAAAGGGGATCCTCGGACACGCCGGTGCACGCACCGGGTGTGGATTGTGGGGCAGGGCCGGGATCTCCCGTCCATCCGACCCATCGTTTCGCCCGGCCGGTGCAACGACCGTGGAAGGACCGCACCCGAGTTTCCGCCGGGCCGAATCCCGGCCCGTGACGTCCGGGGTCCGGTCCCGCCGCCGGATCCCACCGGTACACCCGGTTGTCGTGCCCCAACTCAGTAGCGGTAATGCTCCGGCTTGTAGGGTCCGTCAATGGGCACGCCGATGTACGCGGCCTGTTTGGGAGTGAGCCGGGTCAGCTTCACCCCGAGCCGGTCCAGGTGCAGCCGGGCCACCTCCTCGTCGAGTTTCTTGGGCAGTCGATAGACCCCCACCTTGTAGGTGTCGCGATTCTCCCAAAGGTCCATCTGCGCCAGGCACTGGTTGGTGAAGCTGTTGCTCATGACGAAGCTGGGATGACCCTCGGCACAGCCGAGGTTCACCAGCCGGCCCTCGGCCAGGATGTAGATGCTCCGGCCGTTGGGCAGGTCATACCGATCCACCTGGGGTTTGATGTTCACCTTTCGCACCCCGGGCAGGGCGTTGAGACGGTCCACCTGGATCTCGTTGTCGAAATGCCCGATGTTGCAGACGATGGCCTGGTCCTTCATCTGCAACATGTGTTCCAGGGTGATGACGTCGCAGTTGCCCGTGGCGGTCACGTAGATGTCCGCAATCCCCAGGGTCTCCTCGACCGTGGTGACCTGGTACCCTTCCATGGCTGCCTGGAGGGCGTTGATGGGATCGATCTCCGTGACGATCACCCGGGCGCCGAACCCGCGCAGGCTCTGGGCGCTGCCCTTGCCCACGTCCCCGTAACCGCACACCACCGCGGTCTTGCCCGCGATCATCACGCCCAGCGCCCGTTTCAGGCCGTCGGCCAGCGATTCCCGGCACCCATACAGGTTGTCGAACTTGGACTTGGTGACGGAATCGTTGACGTTGATGGCCGGGACGAGGAGCCGACCCTGCTGCAGCATCTGGTAGAGTCGATGGACGCCAGTGGTGGTCTCCTCGCTCACCCCTTTCCATTCCTTGACGACCTCGGTGAACCAGCCGGGCCGTTCCTTCGCACACCGTTTGAGCAGGTTCTTGATGACCTGTTCCTCCTTTGATTCGGCCGGTTGATGCACCCAGTCGTCGCCCTGTTCCATTTCATAGCCCCGGTGGAGGAGCAGGGTGGCGTCGCCGCCGTCGTCCACCACCAGTTGCGGGCCCTTCATGTCGGGATGCGTCAGCGCCCGCAGGGTGAACTCCCAGTAGTCCTCGAGCGTCTCCCCCTTGTAGGCGAACACGCTGATGCCGGCCCTGGCAATGGCGGCGGCGGCGTGGTCCTGGGTGGAAAAGATGTTGCAGCTGGCCCAGCGCACGGTGGCCCCCAGTTCCACCAGGGTCTCGATGAGCACCGCGGTCTCCACCGTCATGTGCAGCGAGCCGGAAATGCGGACACCCTGCAACGGCTTGCGGGGACCGTACTTGGCACGGATGGCCATGAGCCCGGGCATCTCATGTTCGGCCACCTCGATCTCCTTGCGGCCGAGCTCGGCCAGGCTGAGGTCGCGGACGTAAAAGTCCGGTTCCGACTTGCGCCGGGCACGCGCGGGCAACGCGCGGGCTGGTTTGCGGTTCGCGGCGGTTTTGTTTTTCAGTGTCGTGGCCATGGCTTGCAGGGATTGCAGATAGTGGGTTTAAGAGAGTGCGCGTTTGAGTTCCTCCACCTTGTCGGTGCGTTCCCAGGTCAAATCCGGATCGTCCTTTCCAAAGTGGCCGTAATTGGTGGTTTTCTTGTAGATGGGTCGGCGCAGGTCGAGCTGACGAATGATTTCGGCCGGTTCGAAGTTGAAGACCTTTTGCACCGCCTTAAGGATCCGGTCCTCGGACACCGTGCCGGTGCCGAATGTGTCGATGCTCACGTTCAACGGCCGGTGATAGCCGATGGCGTAGGCGAACTGGATCTCGCACCGTCTGGCCCAGCCGGCGGCCACGATGTTCTTGGCCACCCAGCGCGCCATGTAGGCGGCGCTGCGATCGACCTTGGTGGGGTCCTTGCCCGAAAACGCACCGCCGCCGTGCCGGCCCATCCCGCCGTAGGTGTCCACGATGATTTTGCGGCCGGTCAGGCCCGTGTCGCCATGCGGTCCGCCCACCACAAACCGGCCCGTGGGATTGATCAAATACTGCGTCTTCGGCGTGAGGAGCTCCCGGGGCAACACCTTTTGAATCACCTGGCGGATGCAGAAATCCTCGATCTCCTTGTGGTCCACATCGGGCGTGTGCTGCGTGGAAAGCACCACATTGGTGATGGCCACCGGCCGCCCCTTTTCATAGGCCACGGACACCTGCGTTTTGGAGTCGGGCCGCAGCCACGGGACCTTGCCGCTCTTGCGGATTCGGTTCAATTCGCGACCCAGCCGGTGGGCGAACATGATGGGCGCGGGCATGAGCTCCGGCGTCTCGTCGCAGGCATACCCGAACATCATGCCCTGGTCGCCGGCCCCCTGTTTGGACGTCTTCTTGCCCCTGGCCTTTCGGGCGTCCACACCCTGGGCAATGTCGGGCGACTGGCCGGTCACCAGCAGATGGACGAAGATCCGGTCGGCATGGAACACATCGTCGTCGTGGGTGTACCCGATGTCCCGCACCGCCTGACGGGCGATCTGGATGAAGTCGATCACCTCGCTGGGATGACGGCTGCCCAGGGACGGGATGGTGATCTCACCGCCCACGATGAGGACGTTGGATTTGGCATAGCACTCGCAGGCCACGCGGCTTTGCGGATCCACCTGCAGGCAGGCATCCAACACGTAATCCGAAACGGTGTCACAGACCTTGTCGGGATGTCCCTCCCCGACCGACTCGGAGGAAAAGATGAAATCAGGGCTCATGACCGGCGCTTGCTCCTGTTGCACGTTCGTTTCATTGACAAATCAGGATGCGAAGATATGTCATCAACGACAATCGTCAACCGGCAAATCGCACCGGAACCGGCAGACGCCGGCGAACCGCCCGGCGACCGTGGACCGGAACCGGCGCGGTCGAGCCGGGTGATCGGGGGGCCGGAACGTGGAGCGTGCCGGCCGGGGACGACGATGCCATGAACGGGACCTTGAAAATCTTGCGGGCTCTGGCGGACCCGACGCGTCTGCGTTTGCTCGCGTTGCTCGAGCGCGAAGAACTCTCGGTGCACGAGTTGCAGGAGATCACCCGGCTCGGCCAGTCGCGAATCTCCACCCATCTGGGGCAGTTGTTGGAGGCCGGCCTGGTGCGCTCCCGCCGGGAGGGACGCCGGGCCTTCTACCGACTGGCCGACGGGTTGAACGGCGATGCGGCCGGCCTGGTGAAGGCCGCCCTGGCCGGCGCGGCCGAACTGCCCCAGGCCGCGGACGACGCCGCCAATCTGCGCCGCGTGCTGCAGTGGCGGCGCGACCAGGCCCAGGTGTCGTTTCACCAGGTGGCGGGCCGGTTCGACCGGGTGTACGGCCCGGGCCGTTCCTGGCAGGCCCTGGGCCAGTTTCTGTTGCGCATCCTGCCGCCGCTGGTGGTCGCGGACCTGGGATCGGGCGAAGGCCTGGTCAGCGAGCTGCTGGCACGGCGCTGCCGCAAGGTCATCGCGGTGGACAACTCCGAACGTATCGTGGCCTATGGCAGGGCCCGCGCACGCAAAATCGGACTCAAAAACCTCGAGTTCAGGCTCGGCGACCTCCAGGACCCGCCCATCGAAGATGCCAGCGTGGACCTGGTACTCCTGAGCCAGGCCCTCCACCACGCCGAGGATCCGCCCCGCGCCCTGCAAAGTGCCTGGAGAATCCTGAAACCGGGTGGACAGGTCTGGATCCTGGACCTCCTGCAGCACCAGTTCGAAAAAGCGCGCGAACTCTACGGCGACCGCTGGCTGGGCTTCACCGAGGGTCAACTGCACCGCTGGCTGGAACAGGCCGGTTTCCGGGACATCGAAGTTTGCGTGGTCGCACGCGAGGAAACACCGCCCCACTTTCAAACCGTCCTTGCGGGCGGCACCAAACCGGCCCGGGCCAAAAGCGGCGGCCGCCCCCGGCACACTTGATCGCACCGGCCCGGTCAGGGCCGGTTCAAACCCCGGGCCCGCCCCCGGCAGGGAATCGGATGGGCACGACCCAGCCCGATACCTTCCACCGGATGCGGGCAATCCGGCGCCGGGCGGCCGGGCCGGTGCCGGACATACGCCTCACCCCGGCCGAACCCGCAACCTTGACCCGGTAATCGGAGGATGGAGGAACTCCGGAAGACCCTGGATTCGGGTCGGGGGCGGCTTTCATCTGGAGACGAGGGTGTGTCATGGCCGGTTCCTGGACTCCATCCTAATCAGCGAGCCGGCTCCGGGAAGTGTGCGTTTGAAGGCACAGGCCCCGGACCATTGCGGCCGGGCACGCCCTTTCGTAGGGTTCAAGGGAACCGCCGCAGATGCGGCCGACAAACTCATGAGTCACCGGATTCCCAGGGCATGGATCGCGGCCGGCATCGGCTTGTGGCTGGCCTGGCCGGGAGCAGGCCGGGCAGCCACGTGGTGGCGTTCGTTCAAGGCCCTGGACGGTATGGCCGAGGCGGCCTGTGCGGGCGTGACCGCAACCGTCCGTGGCGAGGTCATCGTCCGGCACCGGCGCACCAACGCCGTCAGCCGCCTGGACGGATACACCGTGCAGGTGGTGGACCTGCCCGCCCGGGCAGGGTCACGGGTCTGGGCATGGCACACCGGACAACTCTGGACGGCGGCCGCGGGCGGCGTCTTCCTGTACAGCGGCACCAACTGGACCTGGATCCGCATCCAGGCAGGCCCGGTGAACCCCGACACGCCCATCCGCCCGGTAAGGACCGGTCGGTTGCTTGTGTTGTTGCCGGATCGTCTGCTGGTGCTGCAGGTCACGCGCGACGGTGCCGTGGAGGTTGAAACGGTTCAAACGGCATCGGCCCTGGCCCTCGGCCGGTTGTGGGACCTCTGGGTGGGGCGGGACGGGAACCTGTGGATCAGTGCGGAACGGGGCCTGGCCCGGGCCAATGTCCCGGCCCGCAGCCTGCGCGCCGGGGATCCCTGGCAGCGATGGGAACTGCCGGTTGAATGGGGACTCGCGGATCTGCAAGGCCTCACCGAAGATACTCTGGGCCACCTGGTCATGACCGCCTCAACAACAGGGCAAACCAGGGTCGCGCTGCAGTTTGACGGCTCAAGATGGCAACCGGGCCCGGACCTGCCCCAGGGGGCCTTCCGCGTCTGGCACGGCCCCGGCGACGATCTCTGGTCGCTGAGCGAAAGCCGGTTGTGGCGTTTCGATGCATCCCGCCGGGAGTGGGTCCACGACGAATCCTGTCCGGCCCGGGAATTCTACGACGTGGCGCCGGCTCCGGACGGCACCTTCTGGCTGGCCACGCTCGACGGGCTGCTGAAATACAGCCCGCCCCTGTGGCAGCCGGTCCACGCTGCCGTGAATGACATGCCCGTGCTCGCCCTGGCAGAGGCCCCGGATGGCATGCTCTGGTTGGCCCGTCCGGACCGGTTGGACGGCTGGGATGGACTGCGCGTCGTATCGCGCCCCCTGCCGAAAGGGATGCATCCGGAAGAGGGGGGAGCCGTGCAAGTGTGGGCCGCCGCCGATGGCTACCTCTGGATCCAACACGCAGGACGCGCATGGGTGGCCGGCCCGGGTGACCCGGACTGGATCGAGGTCCGCGGGCCGGCAGGTGAACCGGCGCGGGCCCTGGGCCGGCGTCACGACGGCACACTGGTGGTCCAAACCGAGCCCGCAGCAGAATCGGCCGACCCTGCCGGCACCTTGTGGCGGTGGCGGGCCGGTCAATGGGAACCTTTCCCCGTCCTGCCTCCTGCGTCCGCACCAGGCGGTCCCTGGACCGCCTACCTGGAGACTCGCAGCGGAGACGAATGGTTGGCCGCCCGCACCGGCATGATCCGGATCCGCCAGGGACGTGAGCAGGGATTTCTCATGACCGATCTCATGGAAGCGGACGCGGTGGAACTGCTGGCCGAGGGACCGGACGGCCGGATCTACGCCGGCGGCCGCGAACAGGTCTGGTGCTGGGATGAACGCGAATGGACCCTCGTCTGGAGCGGCAGCGGCCCGTTGCGAACCCTGGGTTGTACCCGGGACGGAAGCCTCTGGGTCATCAGCGCCGAGGGCGTGTTCCGGCGCACCGATGTGGGCTGGATCGGCCACGGCCCGGACGAAGGACTGCCCGCGGCGACCCTCCACGGCATGATCGAGGACCGCCGAGGCCGCCTCTGGTTGGCCACGGGCCGGGGCTTGTACGGTTGGCATCCGGAGGCCGACCGCGACCCACCCCAAACGGAGCTGAACCTCCCCGAAAGCCTCACCGTCCCGGAAGGTTCCCTCGTGACGTTGGGCCTGCGGGGCTGGGACCGCTGGAAGTTCACTCCCACGTCCCGTCTGCTCTACTCCTACCGGTTGAACGAGGGCGACTGGTCCCCCGCCCAGGAATCCACCGTGATTACCTGGAATGACCTCCCCGCCGGCCGGTACGTGGTGCAGGTCCGGACCGTGGACCGCGCCGGCAACGTCGAACGTCGCCCGGCCCAGCGCGAGTTCCATGTCCGGTTGCCCTGGTACCGTGAGCCGCGGCTGGTCGGCGTGGCCGTGACGGGTGCGCTCGGGGTCCTGTTCTTTGCGGGACTGGCCCTGAACCGGCACCGGCGCCTGCGCCGGAGCTATGCCGAGGTGGAACGACAGGTGGCCGAACGCACGCGCCAGCTCGAGAGCGCCTACCAGGAATTGCTGGAAAGCCAGAAAATGCGCGCGTTGGGCACGCTGGCCGCAGGCGTCGCCCACGACTTCAACAACCTGCTCTCCATCATCAAGGGTTCGGTCCAGGTCATCGAGGACCACATGGACGATCCGGTCAAGGTCCGGCGCCGCCTGGAACGGATCAAGGCCATGGTGGAGCAGGGCACCCGCGTCGTGCAGGCCATGTTGGGCTTCAGCCGGGCCTCGGCCGGGCAGTTTGAACGGCTGTCGCTCAATCAGGTGGTCCACGATACGCTCGCCCTGTTGGGCGAGCCATGGCGCAACGATTGCCAGGTAACCTTCGAACCCGGCCGTGACCTGCCCCCGGTGCCCATGATCCGGGATCTGGTCCAGCAAAGCCTGCTGAACCTCCTGTTCAACGCGGCCGAGGCGGGCGGTCCCACCGGCCAGATCATTGTGCGCACCCGGCGCCTGCGGGAGTTGCCGCCGCGCATGGTGTTGCGCCCTGCCGACGCGCCCGAGTACGTCGAGGTGTCCGTTCAGGACTTCGGTTGCGGCATCCGCCCCGAAGACCTCACCCGGATTTGGGAGCCGTTCTTCACCACCAAGGCACTCTCCAGTCGTCGGGGGACCGGACTGGGCCTGACCATGGTCTACGAAATGACCAAGCGCCTCGGCGGCGGCCTGGCCGTGGAGTCGCAGCCGGGGCAGGGGAGCACCTTCCGGCTGATCCTGCCCGTGCCGCCAATGGACTCCGGAACCCTCGAACCGGCCACCCGCGAGGTTGCCGGCCCCGGCACTCAGAGCTAAAAAACGAACAGGTCGGACCACCGGGGCCGGTCGCCCCCCGGGCAACCGTGCCCCTGCCAGGGAATTGAACCCATGACCGCCAAACCGGCCACGATCCTGGTCATCGAAGACGACGATGACCAGTACGAGCTCTACGAGGAAACCCTGGGTTCCTACCAACTGGTGCGGGCCCGCACGGGTACCGATGCCCTGGCCTGCCTGCGCCATTGCCAGCCCGACGTCGTGATCCTGGATCACGTGCTCGAGCAGGGCGAACGCGGCCTGGATTTCCTGCCCGAGTTCCGCGAGTTGTTGCCCCACGTGCCGGTGATCATTGTCTCGGGGGTGTTGGAAGTGGACCAGCAATTGCGCGCCCTGCAGGGGCCGCGGCGCGCGCACTATTGCCTGCCCAAACCGGTGGACCTGCGTCAACTGCGTCGCACCGTGGAGGAAGCCCTCCGGGAATGCGGCCCTGCCGAGGTGGTGCGCCAGTTCGAAGCCCTGGAACGCTCCCGGCGCATTGACGCGCTCGAACTGTTGAGCCGGTCCACCGACCGCCTCAGCCGCCAGAACCGCATCCTCTCCAAATTGCGCGGTCAGTCCCAACGGGCCAACATCTCGGCCCTGGCCCGCGAATTCCGCGTGGCCCGTCGCACCATCATGCGCGACCTGCAGGAACTCATCCGGCGCGGTCAGTTGCCCGAATCCGTGTATCCCGAGTGGCGACGACCGGTCGAGGAGACCGACCCGGATTCCCCCGCCGACTGAGCCGCCGGCGGTTCCTGGGGATACACCAGCACGCGATCGTGCACCACCAGGATCAGATCGTTCCGTCCGTCGCCGGTCACATCCGCCACGCAGGCCTCCCGCGGTTCCATCCGCTGCGCCCCCGCCCGCTGATACGACCGTTCCTCAAACACCGGCCAGCGGTCCCCCGGCACCAGCCGATCCCCCTCCCATCGCACGATGTCCACATAATGCCGCGCCGTCTCGAGCAACACCCATTCCTTGTGACCGTCCTGATCCAGGTCACCGGCCACCACGTCGCGAAGGTAACCGTTCCGAACCGGCGTCTCGTACTGGTCCAGCTCCCGCAACGCCCATACCGGCCCCCCCAACCGCAATTGCGCCGCCGTCGCCAATCCAATCAACCCCAGCCGAACCGGCCCCGCACCGGGCCCCGACAGCACCTGCAGCCGAAAGTAATCCGCACGGGGCAGCCCCAGCGTATCCACCACCTCCCAAACGCCGTTCGTCTGCCGAACCAGCAACTGCAGCGCACGCGTCGTGGCATCCAACAAAAACAGGGCAGGAACCGACTCCCCGACCGTCAACGCCGTGGCCGCCACCAGCCGCGAATCGCGCGAGGCCGCATTGATCTGTTCCAAAACCTGAAAGGACCAGGACGAATCGCTGCCCGATCCGGCCGGCGCCTGCTGCAGCCGTACCGAACGGACCAGGTTTCGCTGCGCCAGCAACAATTCCGGTCGGCCGTCACCGTCCAGATCCGTCCGCGCCAACCACGGATTCTCCAGCACACCGCCGGGTGGCGGTACGTCCAGTTCCTCAAACTCGTCCCGCCCGCGCTGGCGCAGCACCTTGATCCGCTCGTACGAGGCCAGCAGGATCAAATCCCCAGGGCCATCCCCGTCTGCATCGTGCCAGACCATGCCGGTGAGCTGACCCTTGAACGACTCACTCAGGGGAATCCGCACCGGATCACCCTGCGCCCGCAGCAGGGTTACCGACCGCCGACCCTCCTCCTCGACCACCACCGCCAGCACGGGCGGCTGATCCGGACCCGGCCGGTCCAGCGCCATCCCCAGGGGCCGACCCCGAATCGGAAGAAACGTCGGAAACGGCACGGTGTCGCGGTCCCGAATCCGCGTCATCCCCACCGCCTTCTCGTCCGGACTCAGCAAAAACACCTCCGGCCGACCGTCCCCGTCCCAGTCCGCCACCACGATCTCCGTCACCCCCATGAGCGACGGGAACCGGCGCAGCATCGCCACCTCGCCCTGACCATCCGCCCAACCCACCAACAAATGCCCCTGATCCGGATCCGAAGCCACCAGGTCCACCGAACCGTCCCCGTCCACGTCGGCCCAGGCCACTCCGCGCCGTACCTTGTCCGTGCGCGGCAACGGAAACACTTCAAACTGCCCCTGTGCAAACGGGCCCTTCCGCTCCGGCGGCACCGACTCGAACCGGGCCAGTAACGCACGCCCGGACGCCTGCCCGATGGCCACCAGACAGGCCGGCCCCTCCGCACCGGCACGGTCCGCCCAATACGCCCGCAGCGCCGGAAACCGAAAATACAACTCCGGTCCCAACCCCCCGTCCGCCCTCTGAAACCGTACCCGGAACGGGTCCGGACTCTCCCAGTTCACCAACAACAAATCCTGCCGATGATCCCCATCCACGTCCAACACCTGCAGACTGTAGGCCGGCTGACCCAAAGGGATCGGATCTGCACGCGTCAGCCGACCCGACCCGGTCTGCCGAAACCAGTGAATCTGCGATTCACCCACCACCAACACGTCCGTCCGACCATCCCCGTCCAGGTCCGCCACCGCCAGTACGTTGGGGGAAAAGGGCACGTCCGAAAGTGACCACGTCTCCGGCACACTCCAACGTCGCCCGCCCTCGTTGTACTGAACCACCAGTTCGCGCGGTTCCCCGAAATACACCAGGTCCGGCCGACCATCCCCGTTCAGATCCGACACCTCCAACGCACTGATCCGCTTTTCCGATGCGATCGACCGGATCTCAAACCGCGCATCCGGCGGGAGTGCATTCGGTTCGCGGACACGGTCCACGGCCAGCCGGTTCGTCCATGCAGGCTGCCCGGTCCGATTGTACATCACCACAATCCGCGCCCGCGTGTTGTTCGCCAAAACCAGGTCCTGCAAACCGTCGCCATCCA
Source organism: Limisphaera ngatamarikiensis (assembly GCF_011044775.1). Classification (NCBI taxonomy): domain Bacteria; kingdom Pseudomonadati; phylum Verrucomicrobiota; class Verrucomicrobiia; order Limisphaerales; family Limisphaeraceae; genus Limisphaera; species Limisphaera ngatamarikiensis. The sequence continues at coordinate 46,951 of NZ_JAAKYA010000082.1, forward strand.
CGTCCGCCACCCGCAACAGACCAATCCCCTGATCAATCGGATACAACTCCGGCCCGGTGAAACCAAACCCGGCCCCCGGCACCGCCAGGGCCCGCCCCAGCCAAACCACCAGCACACCAGCCAGCCGGAGCCGGTCCCATGCCCGGAAACCACGACCGACCCGACCACCACCCGGCACGCCGCCCGCGCCCAGCGCAGCGTCCGCGCCAACATCCTTTGCGGGTGTTCCATGCATCACCCCGCGAAGGTACCGGCCCCCACGGGGTGCGCAAGCGGACCTTTGACCACACAGCCACCGCATCCACTTCCCCACCGCACCCGTGTTGGACATTGTCACGCGCCGCCGGCATCTCTAGATTCAGCGCGGGTTTGATGCGATCCGTGCCCGTTCCCGGACCCGGCATGTGTGGCCCGTCCAACCCCCGGTTGTACGGCACACTCGTCCCGGGCGGACCGGGCGCACGCCGGACCGGACCTTGCTGGACAGGGCGCAGGAACGTCCTGTCATCGGTACCGGGCCGCGTGCCAAACCCGTACGCGTCCGTTGGGTAAGCCTATGTCGCAGGGAACCGAAGACCATTCCAACTTCGCCACCACCGCGCCCGCCCACGCGGCACGACTCATGTCGCGCACCGATGACCTCCCGGGCGAGTTCCTGGAGGTCTCCATGGGGCCGCAACACCCCTCCACCCACGGCGTCTTCCGCATGGACGTCGTGCTGGACGGCGAACGGGTGGTCAAACTCAAACCCCTCTTCGGTTACCTGCACCGCAACCACGAAAAAATCGCCGAGCAGATCAGTTACCTCGCGTCCATGCCCTACACCGACCGGCTGGACTACTTCTGCTCCCTCACCAACAACTGGGCCTACGCCCTCGCCGTCGAACGATTGTGCGGCATCACCGTCCCGGAACGGGCCGAGTACATCCGCGTGATCCTGGCCGAGTTGACCCGCCTCCAAAACCATGCCTCCCTGGCCGGTTTCCTCCTCCAGGACATGGGCGCCAGCGGCACCCCGCTCATGTACGCCTTCCGCGAACGTGAAAAAATCCTCGACCTCTTCGAATCCCTCACCGGCGCACGCATGATGTGCAATTACATGCGGTTCGGCGGCGTCCGTTGCGACCTGCCCCCGGGCTGGGTCGAACAGGCCTGGCGCGTCGTCCGCGATTTCCCCCGGTTCCTCGACGAGTTCGAAGCCCTCCTGACCGAAAACGAAATCCTCATGGCACGCACCCAGGGCGTCGGCGTCCTGCCCGCCGACCTCGCCATCAACGCCGGCGTCAGCGGACCCGTCCTCCGCGCCAGCGGCGTCAACTACGACATCCGCAAAGTCGACCGCTACGGCATCTACGACCGCTTCTCATTCAAAGTCCCCCTCGGCCAGCACGGCGACGTCTACGACCGCTACATGGTCCGCGTCCTGGAAATGCGCGAATCCCTCAAAATCCTCGATCAAGCCCTGCGCGACCTCCCCCCGGGCCCCATCCAAAACCCCCAGGTCAAACAACGCGGACTCCGACCCAAACCCGGCGAGGCCTACGCACGCATCGAAGCCCCCAAGGGCGAACTCGGTTTCTACCTCATCAGCGACGGCAGCCCCAACCCCTACCGCTACCGCGTCCGCCCGCCCAGCTTCATCAACCTCACCGTCCTCGAAGACATGTGCCGCGGCCACCTCGTGGCCGACGTCGTCATCATCCTCGGTAGCATCGACATCGTGTTGGGCGAGGTCGACCGCTGACCACCCGCACCACGGCCCACCACAACCCGCCGCCGCGAACCCCAATCAACCCACCATGTCCACCTCACCCATCAACGTCGCCCTGATCGGTTGCGGCGCCATCGCCCTCCAAAATCATCTCCCGGGCCTGGCCCTCTGCAAAGACGTCCGACTCAAAGCCATTTGCGATGCCGACCCGGCCCGATTGGAAGCCGCCCGCCAGACCACCGGCGCCGAGATCGCCAGCACCCGGTTCGAATCCATCGTCTCCCGGGACGACATCCACGCCGTCATCATCGCCACCCCCAACGACACCCACGCACCCATCGCACTGGCCGCCCTCGCCCACGGGAAACATGTCCTCTGCGAAAAACCCCTCGCCCTGAACGCCCGCCAGGCATGGGAAATGGTCCGGGCCGCCGAAGCCGCCGGCGTCCGGCACATGACCGCCTTCACCTACCGGTTCGTCCCCGCCATGCGCTATCTGGCCAGCCGCATCCACGCCGGTGACCTCGGTCAACCCTACCATTTCCGCGCCTGTCGCCTCCAGGACTGGGGCAGCCGCCCCCTCGGTTGGCGCCAAAGCCGCGCCCGCGCCGGCACCGGTGAACTCGGCGACATGCTCAGCCACCGACTCGACTTCGGACACTGGTTGATGGGCCCCATCCACCGCCTCTGCGCCCACTGGCGACGCTGGCACGCCACCCGCGGCGGCCAACCCAACGAACTCGATGAATGGGTCGCCGTCCTCGCAGACTTCCGCAACGGCGCCACCGGCGTCTGGGAAAGCAGCAAACTCGCCACCGGCCGGGGCGAAAGCTGGCAATCCCCCGACACCGTCGAACTCAACGGCAGCCACGCCACCTTCCTCTACGACACCCGACAGTGGAACCGCCTGTGGCTGGGCCGACCCGGTCAAACCGACCTCGAACCCCTCGACGTGCCCCGCGAGTTCTGGACCTGGCCGGGCTCCCCGCGCGACCCCGCCCGCGGCAACCCACTCATCACCTTCCGCCACGACCAAACCTGGGAATTCATCCAGGCCATCCGCGAAGAACGACCCTGCGCCGTGACCTTCCGCGACGGCGCACGCGTCCAGGAAGTCATGGACGCCATCGCCCAATCCGCCGAACACCATCAATGGATCGAATTGCCGCCATGGACCGAAACCCCATGACCCCGACCGAAACCCCGCGCCCGTCCAACTCCGATTCCCACCCCGTCAACCCCACCGGCTACGCCGTCGTCACCGGCGGCGGTAGCGGCGTCGGCCGCGCCGTGGCACTGGCCCTCGTCCAACACGGCTGGTTCGTCGCCATCCTCGGCCGCCGCCCCGACAGCCTCACCGAAACCCTCCACCAGGCCGGACCCCGCGCCCATCACCTCCTCACCATCACCTGCGACATCAGCGACCCCGACGCCGTGGACCGCGTGGCCGCTCAAATCCTCGCACGCTGGCCCGGCGTGGACCTGTTGGTCAACGCCGCCGGCACCAACGTCCCGCAACGCGCCCTGGCCGAATTGTCCCTCCGGGATTACCGCACCATCATGGGTGCCAACCTCGACGGCGCCTTCCATTGCGTCCGGGCCTTCCTGCCCGTCATGCGCCGGCAGGGCCGCGGCACCATCATCAACATCGTATCCGACGCCGGTAAATGGGCCTCCGCCAAGGCCGGCCCCGCCTATGTCATGAGCAAATTCGGCCTGGCCGGCCTCACCCAGAGCATCAACGCCGAGGAACGTCACCACGGCATCCGCGCCTGCGCCATCTTCCCCGGCGACATCAATACCCCACTCCTGGACAAACGACCCTCACCGCCACCGCCCGAGGCCCGCGCCCGCATGCTGCAACCCGAGGACATCGCCGCCTGCGTCTTGTTCTGCGTCCAACTCCCGCAGCACGCCGTGGTGGAAGAACTCCTCATCCGACCCCGCTGAGCCCCCTGACAGCCGCCCACCCGGACACGCCGTCAGATCCCCGGATACACCGCCGCCAACAGCAGCGTCAGAACAAGCCCCGCCGCCGACATGCTGAATGCCAGCACCGTCCACGTGGACAACGTCTCGCGCTCGGTCAACCCGCTCAACCGCCCGATCACCCAAAACCCGCTGTCGTTCATCCACGAAATCCCCAGCGCCCCAAACCCGATGGCCAGAAACAGATACATCGGATGGTAGGGTAACTGCCCCTGCTGGGCCATCCCCGCCATGATCCCCGCCGTCGTCAGCATGGATACCGTCGCCGAGCCCTGCGCAAATTTCAGCAGCACCGCCATCGTCCAGGCCAGCACCAACAGATTCACCTCCCGCCCGGCCACCAGGGCCTGAACCGCATCCCCCACACCGGCCCGCGCCAGCATCAAACCAAACGCCCCACCCGCCGCCGTGATCAACACCACCACCCCCGCCGTCTCCAAACCCTGACCGGTCATCCGCGACAACCTCGACCAACTCCGACCCGTGTACCGGTACGCCAACCCCATCGCCCAGACCGTTCCCAGCAGCAACGCAACATTCCGGTTCCCCAACAACTCCAGAACCGCGGTCCCCGGACCCAAAACCTCCGCCGGCACAAATGCCTTCCGAAACGACGCGCCCGAGATCAACACCAGCGGCAGCAATATCGGCAGCAGCGAAGCACCCAGCGAGGGCAGCTCCGACTCGGGCCGGCGCGTCACCTGTTGCAGCTCCGCCAGGCTCAACCCCGGCGCCTCCCGCAACGGCAGGTCGTGTCTCCGGTTCAACCACCGCGCCACCTGCCACCCAAACGCCACCACCGGAATCGAACACAACGTCCCCACAAACACCGACGCGCCCGCGTCCACCTTCAACACCTCCACCATCGCCAGCGGCCCCGGATGCGGAATCACCAGCGAATGCGTCACCGCACCGGCACAACAGATCGCCAGCACATACAAGGTGTAATCCCGGCCCGTCCGCAGCCGCAACGCCCGCGCCAGCGGAATCAGCAGCATGAAAAACGTGTCAAAAAAAATCGGCAGGCTCACCAGAAACCCGCCGCACACCAGCGCCAGCCCGGCCCGGGCCTCGCCCGTCACCGCCAGGAACCGCCGCACCACCTTGTCCGCCGCACCGCTCTCCAGGAGGCACACCCCGAGAATCGACGCCAGGGCGATCACAATCCCCACCCGGCCGCAAAGGTTGCCCAGCTCCGTCGCCGCCACCTCCACCACCCGCAACGCATGCGACTGTCCCTCGCCGCCGTTGGCCGCGGCAAACCGGGCGGGGTCGGCACACCAACCCGCCAGCAACGCCGCCCCCAACAGCGCCAGGAACGGATGCACCCGCCAGCGACCAATCAGTAGCACCAACAGGGCCACGCACAGGCCCAGGACCCACAACGGTCGGCCCACGCCGGCTTGCATCGCGGTCGAAACGTCCATCAGCCACCCTTCTCCGCCGGTTGAGGGTACGACCCCGCACCCCCCGCGCAAACCAAAACCAGCGCGGCACGGAGAGGAGAAGAACCACAGAGACACAGAGGACACAGAGGTGAAACACAGAGAGTGGAAAGACCCAATTGAGGGAGGGGCGCAGTCCCCTGCGCCCGGTTTCGTTAACCCTTATCCAGGGAGGGGCACAGTCCTCTGTGCCCGCTAATTCTTGCGGACCGCGAGGACGCGGTCCCTCCCGATCGCACGATGGGGGAGGGGCACAGTCCCCTGTGCCCGCAATCATCCCCGGGAGGGGCACGGTCCTCCGTGCCCGCCCATTCTTGCGGACGGCGGGGACGCCGTCCCTCCCATGCCGTTCGCGAAACACCACACCCCCTCTGTGCCCCTCTGTGTCCTCCGTGTCTCTGTGGTGAATCCAAAGACCTCCGTATTTCCGCGGGTTCAGTCGCTGTGCCGCGACAACCAGTACCGGATCGCCTCCGCATCCGGGTGCCCCGGTTCCAGCGCCAGCAACCGTTGATAGTACACCCGGGCCCGATCCGGCTGCCGCAACTGTTGCGCGTAAAGATTTCCCAGCGCCAGCAACGCCCGCGTATCGTCCGGATACCGGCGCAACAACGTCTCCAGCTCCGACGCCGCGTCCAGCAGATACCCCGATTGCCGCAACGCCAGCGCAAAGTTGTAACGCGCATCCCGCGACTCCGGTCGCAACGCCAGCGCATGTTCCGACGCCCTCAGGGCATCCCGCAATCGACCCACCTTCATGGCCGCCAACGCAAAGTTATAGTACGCCTCGAAAAACGCCGGATTCGCCTCCAATGCCATCTGATACGCCTGCAGGGCGTCCATCAACCGACCGTCCCGCTGGGCTTCCAGTCCCCGGGCAAACCATGCATTGGCGGTGTTCACATCGCCCGGCTCGGGTCGGCCGGGCCGAAGATACGTGTACCGCGGCACATCCGGCGGTGGTTCCTCCGTTCGGGACGCGGTGGCCGGGGCCGGCGCGGGTGCCTGCACCCGGACTGTCGGACCCGTCTCCACACGGCCGCGCGGGGCCGACCCCGCCTCGGCCACCGCCGGCCCGGCCGCCGGAGCCGCTTCACTCGCCGGGGCGCTCCCCGGCAACGGCGTGGGCCGTCGCACCGATTCCTCCCGCCCGCCAAACCATCGGACCGGGTTCATCCGCTCCCACCACGGGGTGCGTGAACCGGTCGGCGCCGTCCGGGCGAGCGGTTGTGCCGGTTCTATCACCTCCACCTCCGGCCTCGCTGCGGGTTCCGGAGGCGCACCGGCCGGTCGGGCCTCCGCAGGTCCGGGCCCGGGCGCGGGCTCCACCGGCGTCGGTTCCGGCAATCGCACCACCTCCGTGGGCACCGGCTGCACCCGGGTCGGCCCCGGACGGGTCGGACCCGGCTCACGCGCCCCACCGATCTCGGGTTCACGGAGGGCAGGGGCGGTTCCCGTGGTCACCGGCCCCGGTTTGGGCACCTCGGTGCGCCCGGGGGTACGACCCGACCCGGTCTCCAACTCGCCCGTGGCCGGCCCTCGGGCAACAGCGGTCGGTGTTGAAGGCGTCCGGACCGGGGCCTCGGCAGGGCGGGGGACCCCTCCGGCGGACCCGGCCGCCGGGGCGGTCGGACCCGCACCGGGCTCGGCCGGCCGGGTCGCAGCCTCCGATTGCGCCACATTGGTGACGGCCGGGCGCGCGGTCGCCTCTTCCCGCGCCATCAATACCTGCTCCAATGCGTGCGCCACCTCGAGAACCTCGGCGTACCGGGGCGGGGTCGGCTGCAGGGCCAGGTACTGCCGGTACTGTTCCAACGCAGCCGGCAGGTTGCCCGCGTACCGATGCAACGTCACCGCAAGATTGAGTCGGGCCGGGGGATCATTCGACCGCACCTGCAACGCCGCCGTAAAGGCGCGGATCGCCTCCTGGGGACGATTCCGTTGCAGGGCGCACAAGCCCAGGCCGTTGAACGGACGTGGATCGTTGGGCACCCACCGTTGCATCTCCCGGAACGCACGCTCCGCCTCGGCCGTCTGACGCAGTTGCAGACACACCAACCCCAACCGCCACCACGCCTCCACCCGACCCGGATCCCGCAACGTACAGGCCAGAAAGGCGGACCGGGCCGGCTCAAACTGTCCCAGTTCCAGATACACGCACCCCAGGTTGTACCGCGCCTCGAGCAGGTCCGGATTCCACTGCAAGGCCCGGAGGTAGGCCATCGCCGCATTGGTGAGTTGCCCCGCGCGATGACAGGCCACGCCGTACTCGTTCCAGGCCAGCGCATTGGTGGGCAACAACGTCACCGCCTGCTGCAACCGCTGCATCGCCCGGGGCAGATCGCCCGCGGCCAGGGCACGCTGACCCTCGCGAAGCGCCTTCACGCCGCCCGGTGTGCACCCCGTACCCAGCCACCCAACCATCAGGCAGACCAACAGGAGGAGGCACCCGGACCTGACCCGATTTTTCGTGGCCGCCATCTCCGCCGGTGGTAACATCCCGCCCTTCGAAGTGTCAAGAAACGCAGGTCAATCTCTGCAAAGGCGGATTCACCTCGCCCTCCTGCTCGTCGCGTGGGGCCTTGTCTGCCCGTGGACCGGTCCGGCAGCCCAGGTCCCCACGCGGCCCGCGGCCCGCGTCGTCGTCGTCCACGACCCGCAAGCCCTCGAGGCGTTTGGAGCCCGACCCGACCGCGTCCGGCGGATGGTGGACCGGGCATTAATGCGCTGGACGGAAACCGCCGACGTGGCCGGCGCATGGCGCCGGTTGGTCGGCACCGGCGACGTCGTCGGTATCAAGGTGCACAGCGCGCCCGGCCGGATCTTCGGCACCCGCCCGGCCGTGGTGGAAGCCCTGATCGCCGGGCTGCTCCAGGCCGGTTGCGCCCCCACCAACATCATCGTCTGGGACCGCTACCTGCGCGACCTCCAACAGGCTGGATTCGACACCCTCACCAACCGGTACGGAGTGGTCCTGGCCGGTGCGGCCGACACCGGATACGATCCCGAGGTCTATTACGAGTCCGCTCTGCTCGGTACGTTGGTGTGGGGCGACCTGGAATACGGTCAACATCAGCCCGGTGCGGGCCGAAAATCCCATGTGACCAAACTGCTCACCCGGCGCATCACCCGGTTGATCGTGGTCAGTCCCATGATGGCGCATCCGGAGGCGGGCGTGGCCGGCCTGTTGTACACGCTGGCCCGGGGCAGCGTGGACAATTTCCTCCGGTTCGAGGGCGAGGCGGCCCGGCTGGCCCAGGCCGTGCCGGAGATCTGCGCCCTGCCGGCGTTGTCCGATCCCCTGACCCTGTGCGTGGTGGACGGCCTGTTATGTCAGTACCTGGGCGGAAACCGGGGATTGCTGCACTATTCCAGTGAACTCAACGAAATCCGCGTGGGCAACGATCCGGTGGCCCTGGACGTGTTGTCCCTGCGCGAAATCGAACGTCAGCGGCGGATTCTCGGGATTGCCCATCCGCCGGTGAGCCGGGAACTGTACGAGAACGCCGCCCTGTTGGAACTCGGCGTCAGCGACCCCGCCCGCATCGAGGTCATCACCCTCAACGATTAACCCCCTCCCACCACCCGCGTGAACCATGCAGGCACACGGAAAAAAGAGGTGCACATAGAACTGTGCCCCTCCCATGGACTGGATCTTCCCACAACACTGTGCTCTGCCTCTGTGTCCTCTGTGTCTCTGTGGTGAAACAAAAAATGCGTGTGCCCGCCAATTCGTGCGGACCGCGAGGACGCGGTCCCTCCCAAGCCGTTCGCGGAACACCACACCCCCTCTGTGCCCTCTGTGTCTCTGTGGTGAAACCAAAAACCTGCGTGTTTCGCTGGTCCCCGGAAAACAAAAAGGCCGCCCTGAGGCGGCCTTGCTTGGACACACCCGTTGACCGGCGTCCCTACCGGTCGGCACCCGGGGCCTGCCCGGCCGACGACCCGGCCGACAGGAACTCGTGCTCAATCATGCGCCGGAGCCCCTCCTGCAAGGTAAACGGCCGCACAAAACCCGTTCGTTCCAGCCGGGCGGTGTTCACCGTGGTCTCGGCACAGAACTTCTTCACCCGGATGCTGCTCCAGGGCAGCGACCGACCCGTCAGCCGTGCCAATCCGTCCGCCACGTACCCCAGGCCCAGGCCGATCGGGTAGGGGAGGCGCAGGCGTGCCGTCCAGTGCCCATCCCTCCCCAGCGCCCGACGGGCCAGCCCCACCAGCTCCGCCGTGGTCAGATCCGGCTTGTCCGCGTAATTGAACCGATGCAACCCGGGCGGGAGATCGAGGCACCACCGGAGAAACGCGGCCACATTACCCACGTACGCCATCGACTTCCGGTTTCCGCCACGCCCGACCATCACGAACCGACCCGACGCAATCTGGTGCAGCAGATTGTACACGTTCCCGCGGTTCCCCTCACCGAACACCACGCACAACCGCACAATCACCGCGCACCGGTTTGGATCCCCGGCCGCCCACGCCTCGACCAGCCGTTCCGCCTCGAGTTTGCTCCGACCATAATCGTTGAACGGGGCCGGGGGATGTTCCTCGTCGGGTTCGTGCACATTCAGAGGGTAGACCGCCACCGTGCTGGTGAAGACGATCCGGTGGCAACCGGCCCGGGTCATGGCCTCGAGCAGGTTGGCCGTGCCGCGGACGTTCACCTCCTGGTAACGCTCCACCGGCCGCACATCGTCGCGATGTTCGGCGGCCAGGTGGAACACGGCGTTCGTGCCGGCCACGGCCCGGCCCACCGCCTCCGGATCCCGGACGTCTCCGGGATGGAACGAGACCATGGCGTCGTGCGGCGCGCGGAGGTCCAGCACGCGCACCCCGATCCCGTCCGCCGCCAGCCGTTCCGCCAGGCGCCTGCCGATGAAACCCGCCCCGCCGGTGATGAGCACGTTCATGACCGTATCGCCCTACTCTTCAAACGGGAGGGGCACAGTCCCCTGTGCCCGTTTCCGTCAACCCTTATACATGGGAGGGGCACAGTCCTCTGTGCCCGCCAATCCTTGCGGACGGCGGGGACGCCGTCCCTCCCATGCCGTTCGTGAAACACCACACCCCCTCTGTACCCCTCTGTGTCCTCTGTGTCTCTGTGGTGAAACCGAAAACCTTCGTACCTCCGTGGCTTGTCACCCGACCACGTGAGGATCCCTGAGCCTCCGGGGTGAAGATGGGGCGGGGCTGGTAACCGCGGGGGCAGGGGACGGCGCGCGTGCGGCAAGCTTTTCCAACGCCTTGCTCCACGCCTCGGCCGCGAGTTCATTTTGCAGGTCAAACACTCGTTCCGGCATGCTGGCCGGGGCTTCGAACCGGAGTTCAATCCCGCCCTGATGCGGCAGTCGGAAGACGGCCCTGCGCAGGTCGGCCTCAGGGGGGCCGTTTCGTTGCCAGGTGCGGACCTGACCATCCGGGCCGTGCATCTCCACCCGCGTATAACCCAGTTTGCCCAGGAGGAAGCCGAACTCGTTCCAGAGCCCATCGGTGCAGGCGGCCCGTTCAGCCTCCAGTTCAAACCACTGACACAAAGCCAGCGCATACCGTGCGGCCTTGCGGACCTCGAGCGTGGCGCCCAGGAACCGGCCCAGGGCAAACCATTCACGGGCGAACTGGAACCTGCTGGCCGCCAGAATCACCACCAGGGCAAGCACGCCCAGGAACAGGGGCGCGCTCCGTTCCCCCACCCAAAACACACCGAAGGCCATCAACAGCGCCAGAAGGGAAAATCCGTACAACACCAGCACCGTCTGCCGCTGATTCAGGCCCTCGCCCAGGAGCTTGTGATGGATGTGTTGTCGGTCGGGTCGGAACAGCGGCAGCCCTTTCAGTCCGCGACGCAGGATGGCGAGGGTTGTGTCAATGATGGGCAGTGCCAGGGCGAACAACGGCGCCACCAACGCCGCCGCCACGGTCCCCTTGTGCGACAGTCGCATGGCCAGCAGACCGGTCAGAAACCCGAGAAAGTACGCCCCTCCGTCCCCCAGGTAGATGCGTGCCGGCGGAAAATTGAATCGCAGGAACGCAATCAATCCGCCCACCAGCACCGCGGCGGTGGCGGTGGGGAACACCGCTCCCAGGTGGAACCCCACGTAGGCCAGCAGGGCCATGAGCATGAGCGAAAGTCCACCCGCCAGGCCGTCCAGGCCGTCAATCAGGTTTACCAGGTTCGTGAAGGCCACCAACCAGAGTACGGTCAACGGGATGCCCCAGAGACCGAGTGAAAGCACCTCACCGGTCAGGGGATTCCGCAGCAATTCGATCCGGCCCACCAGGAAACACGCGGCCAGGCTGATGAGGATTTGTCCCAGCAATTTTTTGCGGGCGCCCAGGGGCCGGAGATCGTCCCAAAAACCCAGACCGAACATGGCCAGGGCCACGGCCAGCATCCCCCAGTTTTCGGCGATCCGATCCGGGTGAACGGGCAACCAGATCTGGCTCACGACGCCGGCCACCAGGAACAGCAGCGCCAGCACGACCCCGCCTGCGCGCGGCACGGGCTGCACGTGGGTTTGGTGGAACGAGGTTCCCCGGCGCTCGGCCCAGGGCCGGAAGATTCGGATCACCACCGGGTACAGCGGCCATGCCGCACCGGCACCCGCCAGCACGCACAGGCAAACCAGCCATTCGCTGACCCCTTGCACCTCCACGACCATCACCTCATTCCGACCTCAGCCCCACCGGCTCCTACTGCACCTCCGACCCGACTTCCGGCCTCGACCTCCCTCCTGGCCCTTCTACCGCAGCCGCCTCGCCCCGGGCAACTGGAAAGTCAGCCCATTTGGCCCTTACGTTCTCAGGATCTCGCCCGAGGAGCTAGCAATGCTGCGAGACGGATGGCCGACCCCGGCTCAGCTCTTCCCATGTCGGGAGCTGTTTCCCGCGGGCCCCCAGCACTTCGCGATAGACTTCCCATGTACCTCGCAACATCAACTCAACCGTAAAATGGCGCTCGTAGCGGGTGCGCCCGGCCAGCCCCATTCGTTTTCTCAAATCCGGATCGCCAAGCAGCCGTTCCAGCCGGTCCTTCAATGCCTCAACATCCCCGCGCGGCACCAGATAACCCGTTTCCCCGTCCACGACGGCCTCGCGGGTGCCCCCCACGTCGGAGGCCACCACCGGCAGACCAGCACGCATGGCTTCGAGAACGCTCAGTGGCAGCCCTTCCCAGTTGCTGGCCAGCACAAGAACCTGATGCTCGGCCAGAAGACGGGGCACATCCCCTCGGGTACCGAGAAAATGCATGCGCGGTTCCAGCCCCAGGGCCTTTGCCAGGGCACGGCAGGAGACCTCCGTTGGGCCTTCGCCCACGAACGTGCACTCCCACGGCAGTGCCTGCAGGGGAGCCAACGCACGAATCAGAAGCGCCTGGTCCTTTTGGCGCGCAAAGCGCCCCACCATAATGACCTTGGGAGGGGAGCGATCCGGAGAGGCTCGCTCGGCCACGTCCGGCACGCCATTGTGCACCAAACGAATTCTTTCCGGGCTGGCCACGCGGTGCCGCACGGCCAGTTCCTTGTCATAATTCGAAACGGCGATGATTGCGTCTCCCACCCGCCCTCCGAGAGCCTCCATCATCAGGGCGACCAACCGCCGGGCGGGCGGCACACCAGGGGAGAAGGCAAATCCGTGCGCCGTAAAGATGGTCGGGATTTGAAGCGACCGGGCGGCCAGCCGACCGATCACTCCCGCCTTGGAGGAATGGCAGTGCAGGAGGTCGGGCCGGATCCGGCGGAGAATCCTGCGGCACTCGAAAAACGCGGCTAGGTCTGCGGCGGGACGAATCGGTTGCCGCAGCCGCGTGAGCATTTCGAACCGAATGCCGAGCTCTTTTGATGCCGCACCGAGGTGGCCCTCTCCATCCTCGGAGCCTGCCAGGACGGTGATCGTTGCCGCACGCCGAAACCCGGTGACCAGGTCCAAAAGATGCACCTGGGCACCTCCGGCCTGCGTGCGAGTGATCATGTAGGCCAGGTTCATGGTCGGTGCTGCCGAGTGCTTAACGCGACTCCCTCGAAGCATGCGCGGCCGGGCGCCCGGGCCTCAAAGCGCGGGCGGGCTTGGCGAGACCCCGCCGGGGAACCGCTGCGGGCGGCTCAAGCACGGCGCCTCCTCGTACGCGGAGGCTCAAGCCATAGAACAGGGCCATTCCGATCCAGACAGACCAGTTGCGCAAGCTGTACGTGCCGATACTGTACGCAAACGGTGCCAGCGCGAGCAGCTTGATTGCGACTCCGGGCAGCGATCTCCATTGCAAGAACCAGAAGAGTCCGAAAAGGATTGTGCCGGGGATCCCATACGCAAAAAGCAGGTTTGCCGGCGTGGAATGGATCTCGGCAGTGTACCAACACTTCATGAACCACCGCCATCCGGCTCCCTCCCCGGAGCCCGTCACAATCCACTGCGGGAACTTGTACAAGCGGTCGTAGCCCCTTGCCTCCAGCTCGAACGTGACATCAGTGGCCAAAAGGCGTTCCACAGCATTGTGGGAATATGCCGCTAACGCAGCCCTGAGAGTGTCGCTCCACAGCAGTCCAATGATCGTAATCACGACTGCGGCAACCGCTGCCCCATACAGTCGAAACATCGTCCTTTCCCCTCGAATGCTCGAAATTACCAGAAGGGCGTAAGCGAGCAAAGCTACCAGGATCCCCAGGGTGCCAGACCTTGATCCCGAAAGGAAGACCAAAGTTCCCCCCAGCATGAGTGCCAACGCACCATCCGTAAGGCGTCGTCGTAGGAGCCACGCCTCTGCCATGAGAAACGCGACGGCCCAGACCACCCAGTGCGACAACTGATTCGGATCGTTGAAGGTGCCCGTGGGTCGTTGCTCTTTGAATTTGCTCCACACACCGGTAACAATTACCAGTAGCTGAACCAGCAATCCCGCCCATAGGGCAAGCCGGACGCCCCGCAAAAATCGGTCACCCGAGGTGGACATAGCACCGGCAACAACAGCGCACCAAACCCCCCAGTTAAAAACGTAATAGGCTGCAGAGTACAAGGACTTCGGGTCTCGATGGAACACAAAGACAATGATATTCACCGTCAGGGCGTAGAGCGCAAAAAGGAGCCCGTGTTGCGATGGTGACAGCTTCAAGGCTGCCCCGCGAAGGCAGAGGCTTGCGACGGGGATCAGTGCAACAACGTGGGAAAGCTGCGGTAGACCACTCGGCCACAGATACACAGGGCTCAAAAGGATCGAGAATATTAACAGCAACAGCGAAATGTTCATGGCATGCTCGCCTGGGTTATGAGGCTGAACGTTTGTCTTCCCGCGTTGAAAACCCGGACATGGTCGACGGCATTCCAGAAATGCTGCGCAGGTGTTCATGGAGCGAGTCGGTATATGGCTTCATGACAAGATGCTGATCCCGGAACGCCAATGCTCTGTCTACCAGGTTCCAGTAAGCATCGTCCGGAAGGGTTAGCGCCCTTGCAAGAACCTCTGCGAGCTCATCGGGACGGCCTGGCCTACAAATGAAGCCGGCTCCCGACCTCTCGACAACATTATTCTCAGCATCAGCGGCGAGGATCACAGGCGTGCCAACGAGGAAGGCGTCCAACAGTTTGTTGCTACTTATGCCGGTGCGCAGGCTGGGCAAAGAATCGAGATGCAGCAACGCATAGCCGCTCAGCGCAAGGTCTAGGAGGTGCGTCTCGTAGTCAACCAGTGGTTCAAGCCGTACATGGGCAAAAAGGTCGCGCTGATGTATGGCCTCGCGCAGGGGTGGTATAGTCCCTGCCTGACATCGGAGGAGGAGGGTAAATGAGAGCTGTGGCTTACGGGATCGGAGGAGCTGGAGTGCATCGAGTAGGGTGGAGATTCCATGGGCCTTCCCGATGCCTCCTCCGCAATAAAGCTGGCGTATTGCTACGCGAGGTTTGAGCTGGCTCTTAAGGTTCCCGTAGCGAGCAATCGCGTCATTGGGTAGTGTCTGCGGGATGATCATGCGCGGTCGTTCGTCAGGTGACCGCGCCAGGCAGGCAGGTGTCACGCCAATGACCAGGGCTGCTCGCCGCTTGAGGAAAGCGTCGAGGGCGACCAGGATTCGGTATGCCAGGCTGTTGGGCTTGGTGTATCCAAGCTCACTCAGCAGTTCCGGCCACGGATCGCGAACCTCGTATATGAATGGCTGGCGGGTGAGCGCGGAAAAGATGAAGGCGGCGACGGCGTTTGCGGGGTGAGGAGAGCTACCCCAAAACACCGCCGGGTGCCTGAGCAAGCCGCGCAGAACAAAAGTGGGCAGAATGGTGAGAAGGAATAAAACCATGTTGATGGCTCGAATGATGGGGCGAAGCAGGCCGCCTGCCGAGCCGAGCACAGGCAGGGCAGGAAGGTAGAGTACTTCGAGACCCTCGTGTTCGAGGGTCAGGCGTGCCCACGCGAGTCGGGTATTCTCCGCGACCAGGGTGGCCTGCCACCCGTATTGCGTCGCCAATTCCCGCAGCAGGAAGTAGTGGCGAAGACGACGACCATCCTTTGGTGCGCCAGACCAAGATGCTATGAGGATAATGCGGCTCATAAAGCTACGTAGCGTGCTAGTGGACTCTGCATTCGGGGCTTTTACTGAGTGTTCAGAGGCGTTCAGTGGAGGCAGAGCTGCTCATTGTCATGCGCCGGATTGGGACCTCCAGTAATCCTGTGACCATCGCCTCGACGGGGCGGTGGTTAGTCAGAAAGTGCGAACGTGGGCATGGAGTCCAGGTTGTCTGGAGGACGCATTGTCCGCTTTGGTGGCCGTGTGGAAACGGGTGCGCGCGTAAGAAGACGACACAGTGCAAACTCCGGCTGCTGGAAAGCGGTGCAGGTTGGGACTGTCTGCGCATGTGCGACACGAAAGGGACGTCGCACGACGCTGGGCCTTGGCGTGTACATTCAACGCAAGAGGTAGAGAATAGGCGGACGATGGTCGGGTGCGGACGGCGACGAAATTGCTTGCTGAAGACACTACCGGGTTGCACCGGCGAAAGGGGCAATCCTTCAGGCACGGCGCTCTGCGGTGCAGTCCCTGACACAAGACGCGTTGGCTACACTCGCCCACGAAGGCCCTTAGAATGCGGACATCGATCAGACCCTCGGGGGCGATTCCCGGAGGCTCGTGGGGCTCGTACATTTCTCCGAAAGGGGGCGATAAGCGCGCACGATGGGTTGGCAAACACGCCGGAGCCAAGCCTGTAGGGGAAAATGAAGTGGAACAGGGATTGCAATATAATCCGTCAAGCTCTCGAAGCTTCGGCATGCAGCGTGACCAGCATCGGCTTTGAGGCCTGGGCACTGCCTTAGAGCTCAGCGCCTAGAGGACAAGCATGGGTGGAGCGAGCCGGGGACCAAATGCAAGAAACGATGGCTTCAGGATCGCAGGGAGGACACAGGCGGTTCCACCCCAGCTCCACGAGCTCAAGCCACTCCGTTTCCTCTCGCAGGGTGACACAGGGCACCCGATAGAAGAAGGCCTCCTTTTGCACCCCACCGGAGTCGGTGGCGATGAGGCGGGCGTTCTTCTCCAGCATCACCATGTCCAGGTAGCCCACGGGCTCCAGGGCCAGCACCCGCTCCAGGTAGCCCCCGAGCCCGAAGGCCTCGACCCGTTTCCGGGTCCTGGGGTGCACGGGGAAGACCACGGGAAGCTCACGGTGGACCTCGGCCAGGGCCTCGAGGATGGCCCCAAGCCGCTCGGGATCATCGGTGTTCTCGGCCCGGTGCACGGTGGCCAGAGCGTAGCCCTTGGGGTGGAGCCCCAGGCGCTCGAGGATCCGGCTTTCCCGCTCGGCCCTGGCCCCGTAGTAGAGGGCGGCGTCGTACATCACGTCGCCCACCAGGTGGATTCTATCCTCCGGGATGCCCTCCCGGAGAAGGTTCTTCACCGCCGTCTCGGTAGGGGCAAAGAGGAGGTCGGCGGCGTGGTCCGTGAGCACCCGGTTGATCTCCTCCGGCATCCTGCGGTTGAAGGAGCGCAGGCCCGCCTCCACGTGGGCCACGGGGATGTGGAGCTTTACCGCCGCCAGGGCCCCGGCGAGGGTGCTGTCGGTGTCGCCGTAGACCAGCACCCAGTCGGGCTTTTCCTGGAGGAGCACCTCCTCAATGGCCTCCAGCATCCGGCCCGTGTTCTGTCCGTGGGTGCCGCCTCCGATGCCCAGGTGATAATCGGGCTCGGGGATCTCCAGCTCCTCAAAGAAGACCCGGCTCATATTGTCGTCGTAGTGCTGGCCGGTATGGACCAGCACCTCCCGGACCCCCGGCTCGGCCCGGAGGACCCGGGAAACCGCCGCCGCCTTGATGAACTGGGGGCGGGCACCGACAACGCTCACCACCTTCACGAGACCTCCTCAGTCGGGGTTTCCGATTTGGGGCAACAACCCAGGTCCTGGTAACCCCACAATGTCTTCGGGCTTGTGGTCCAAATCAGGACCAGCATGTAAAGAACGTAAACAACGACATTAAGCCAGGAAATCAACCCCAAAACCCAGATGGCTTGCCCTTGGCCCTGGAGGTAGAAGGGGAAGGTGTAAACAGCCAGGGCGGCCAGGTCGTACACAAACTTCAGCCAGGCCTGTTTTGATAAGAAAATCCCCCGACTCACCGAGCCCACGATCATCTGGGCAACGATTCAGGGCGCCTTGACCCCAGTGCGTTGTTCTCAGACGCCCAATGGACCTTCTTCCCAGCATGTTCGGCTTCCGTTGATCGTTTAGTCGCGGCCCTACTTATCCTCCTGCGCTAGTTCCTCAGGCGCGTTTCGGAAGTGCGGTTCTCCAGCGGTCATTTTGAAAGTCGGAACCGTTGAGAAATGGCTATGGCGCCCTCGGAAGTCACGTGGTGATCAACCGGAAGCTCGAATCGTGACAGCCGTGCCACGCTCGAGAGGACGGGCGGGGACCCCAACCAACACGCTGCCCGATGGGAAGCTTTTGGTGACCACGGCACCGGCGCCGACTATAACATCGTCGCCCAGCTGAACACCGGGCAGGATCACCGCGTTGGCGCCAATCCAGCAACGCTTGCCTATGCGAATCGGGGGCGCAGGGATCCAGCGGGAGTAGTCTCGGGGATCATGGTTGGCTGAGATGATTTTGACCCCTGGTGCAAAGATAGTGTCGTCGCCGATCTCCACGCCGTTGATCCCCTGAATGTAACATCCGCCGCTAAGGGCGAAGGACTTCCACACGTTGCGGCCTATTGTGATGTTGCCCGTTACGCGTGATGTGAAATGGACCTGCCATGGTATGCTGCCGTTGATCTGCAGAATCCGCTGGAAGAACACGTTCACAATCCAGAGGTTGATGGGCACGGGGTCCGTGAGCCTGGATAGGAGGCGAAAGGGGCGAGTCCACCACCGAGAGCGAGGTGGTACGCTTGTGGGACACGTCGGTGTGGTCCTCATAAAAGCAATTTTGAGGTGCGCTGCGGGAGGTTGGCAAGCGCGCAAACTTTTCGGCGTGCGACTACCGCGAGCCAGAAGGGGCTTAAAAATACACGGAGCGCAAAATGTTTTACCTCATTTTCGACGACAGGGTTACTCACTGCTTTGGTTTGCCGCGGCATGGTTACGGGTTGGAGGCCGTAGTTGCTCTGCGGATAGCCTGCGGTTCAAGCGTATGCAGTAGAAGGACGAAGAAGAGAACGTACAATACCGTTCCTGAATACGATAGGATATAGACAGCAGTCCGCCAGTCTTCGGGCCTTATCAGGAGAATCAGAAACTGAGCGCACAAAGCCGCAATGTCATAGAGCAGACGAAAGTGCTGTTTCTGGGTCAAGTAGATCGCGCGACTCACGGAGCTTACGGTGAACTGCGCGACCATGAGCGGCGCAAAGATGCACAGGATCTGGCCCGATGGGGCCCAAGCGTCCCCGAAGATCGCCGCGACCAAGTGTGGACCAGCGATAAGGAGGGCTGCTGCCAGCGGTAGAATCAGGAGGAGCAGGTGGGCTGCCGTGCGGAGGACGTAGCGCCGTAGAAGGGCGGGCTCAGTGCGCGCGAGGTCTCCTGCGCGGGCGTAAAAGACATCGGCGATGGCAGAGCCAAGGAGTGCAACGGGCATCGCAACGACCCGCTGTGATAGTGCTAGATACCCGGCGATTTGCGTTCCATAGATCGAAGCAAACACCGGGACCTGTGCCAGTAAGGCTGCCGTGCTTAGCAGTGAGGAGGGTAGTTGGATGAGTGGGAACTGCCTGTAGATCACGAGCGTTCGGGTCAAGGACGTGGTATGGCGCAGGTTGGCAAGGTGCTTTCTGTAAGCTGAAAGGCCGATACATCTGCCGGCGGCCTCGCCCCCCAACAGGCCGAGGGTGCCGAGGGGAGAGAGAAGCACCTGAAGGGCCGGCCGGGCAACGGCCTGAAGGACCGTGAAGCGGCCCACTAGAGTAAAGGCCGAGAGGCGGGCGGCATAAAATCTGAGCGTACTCCCGCAGGCGGATCCAAATACAGCTATTGCTGCGCAGGCAGGCGCCCAACTGGGGAGGTCGGAGTAGTGGAATGAGCCCGCCCTTCTCATCGCTTCGAGGACGAGAGCACTCACCGGTGCGCAGGCTGCAGTGAGTATTAGACAGGATTTGGTCAGGGCGTTGGCATCCGCATCGGAGTTGGCGGCAACAATGGCCAGTTCATAACGCAGTGTGGCGGCAATGGAGGCTACACCAACAAAGCTGAGGAACAATCCCCAGACGCCCATCTGCTCCGGAGTGTACAAGCGCGTCAAAATGGGAGCCGTAAGGACGGTGATCGCCTGGGCAATGGCCGTGCCGCCAGCAATGGAGAGAACGCCCTTCAAGAAAGGGCTCCGTCGCACACGCTCAACAAGCGGCCGGACCAACGGACTCGACGTTAGGCGCGCAAGGGCCACGGGTCTTCTGTCTGCAAGCGTATCTAGTTTGCTGGGGAACCACCACGGCCGATCCGCGGTGGCGTCGGCGGGACATCCCGACGTCATCCCGGCAGATTCAGGTTTGCTCTTTGTCCGCGACATGCATGGGGCGGCCTCTTCGTGGGGCGGCATGGTGGATGGAGCTGCAAGGGACGCGATGGGAGAGTCCGCTCCAGAACAACCTGCGTTTCAGCCGGTTGCCAAAACCGCGCGGTCCGGTAGTAGGTTCATGATCCTGGTGGAGGCGGCAGGGTTGGAGGGCCAATGGTGCTGCTGCCGCCGGGGTCAAACAATGGCCGACTGCTTCCACGATTCGGTCGGGGTCAGCGCCCGCGAGGCGATTCGCACCCGCTTGTATGGTGTCTACCCATTCGATTTCCTCACGCAGGGTCACGGAGGGAACGCCCAACCACCAAGCCTCCTTCTGCACGGCGCCAGAGTCGCTCAAGATCAGGCCGCATGCTTCTTCAAGACAAGCATGGTCGAGGTAGGAGAGGGGATCCAACAGGCGGAGGCCGTCCGTTTGCAGACCGTTGCGTTCCACGACATTTATGGCCCTGGGATGCAGCGGCAACACCACTGGTAGCCAGCCGCTCACCCGGCGCAGCCCCTCGAGAATGCCCGAGAGCGTCCGTGGTTCATCCATGTTCTGCGCCCGATGCACTGTCGCCAGAGCTTAAGCCCCCCGGAGGAAGGGGCTTTGGGCCAGGCGGCGAAGGGTGTTCATGGGGTGAGTGCGTTCCAGCGAGCCTTTTCAATCCGCTTTAGCCGGCGCAGGGGACCGTGCCCCTCCCGGGTGGTGGATTGGGAGGGACCGCGTCCTCGCGGTCCGTGACCATTGGCGGGCACACGCAGGTTTTTGGTTTCACCACAGAGACACAGAGGACACAGAGGGAAATACGGTGTTCCGTCAAAGGCACGGGAGGGACGGCGTCCCCGCCGTCCGCAAGAGTTGGCGGGCACATGCAGGTTTTTGGTTTCACCACAGAGACACAGAGGACACAGAGGGGGTGTGGTGTCCGGCCAAAGGCAAGGGAGGGACGGCGTCCTCGCCGTCCGCAAGAATTGGCGGGCGCAAGCAGGTTTTTGGTTTCATCACAGAGACACAGAGGACACAGAGGGGTGCGGTGTTCCACGAACGGCATGGGAGGGCGGCGTCCCCGCCGTCCGCAAGAGTTGGCAGGCGCAGGGGACTGCGCCCCTCCCAAGGGTTTCTGCGGTTTCACGGGCGGGGTGGGGTGGGTTCAGGGGTTGAACTCACGGTACGGGCGTCGGCCGGCACGCAGGTCCGGCGGTAACGGCGCCTCCTCGTCCAAATCCAGACATTGCAACCGGCCGGGCGCAACCTCCCGATACCGGAAACCGGTCTCCGGACACCGCATCACCCCCTCCGCATCCGGTGTCGGCAGGGGATGACCATGTCGGCTCATCCATCCGCGTTGCCGGGCGGGCACCCCAACCATGAGCGCGTAGTCGGGCACGTCCCGGGTCACCACCGCGCCGGCGGCAATGAAGGCGTACCGGCCGATCGTAACCCCGCAAACGATGGTGGCATTCGCTCCCACGGTTGCGCCGCGCCGGATCACCGTCTTTTCATACAGTGCGTGACGATTCACCTGCGCCCTCGGGTTCGTCACGTTGGTCAGGACACAGGAGGGTCCCAGGAACACGTCGTCCTCCACCACAACACCCGTGTAGAGCGACACGTTGTTCTGGACCTTGACATTGTTGCCCAGCACCACCCCGTCGGCCACGAAACAGTTCTGGCCCAGGACGCAGTTGTTGCCAATCCGTGCCCCGGCACAAACATGCGTGAAGTGCCAGATCCGGGTGCCCGACCCGATCTGTGCCCCGGGATCCACCACGGCCGTCGGATGAATGAACACGCCGTTTGACCCCGCCACCGGGGCAACGGCTCCAGCCGCCGCAACCGCCGGGGGCGCCGCACCGCCGGCGTCGGGACCGGTCACCGGCCGGGGTTCGGTGGCCTCTCCATCGCGGTCCAAGCTCCGTTGCGCCGCGTCCAGCACTGACAGGACCCGCAGGCCCTCGTGGCCGTCGGTCAGCGGGGGTTGTCGGCGGCGGCAGCACTCGAGGAAATGCCGGCATTCCAGGGCCAGCGGTTCGCCCTCCGTCACCGGTACAAGTTCGCCCGCCGACCGGCTGGGGGTGGGGACCTGTCCATCCGCCCATTTGAGATATTGCCGGTACAGGATCAGTTTCTCGGGCCAGGGCCGGGTGTCGTCGAACACGGCCATGCCGTCCGACCCCACCACGGTCAGCTTCTGTTCCTTGAATGGGTTCAGCCAGCTGACATAAACGTGGGCGCAAAGGTGTTGGTCGAATCGCAGGGTGGTGAGGGTGGTGTCGGCCACGCCATGGTTGAGATACGATTCCCCGGTGCAACGGACCCGGCACGGCAACCGGTGACCGGCCAGGGCGAGGATGACCGACAGGTCGTGCGGGGCGAAACTCCAGAGGGCATTCTCCTCCCGACGGAACTTGCCCAGGTTGAGCCGGTTGGAGGTGATGTAATGCAAACGGCCCAGGACACCGTCCCGAACCAGTTCCCGCAGCTTTTGGATGCAGGGATGGTACTGGAGCAGGTGACCGACCATGAGGATCCGGTTGCGCGCGGCCGCCAGTTCGATCAGTTGCCGGCCCTCGTCCAGGCGCAGGCACAGCGGTTTTTCGACGAACACGTCCTTGCCGGCTTCGAGCGCGCGACGGGCCAGCTCGAAATGCAACGCCGCAGGGGCGGCAATGGCCACCGCGGTGATCGAGGGATCGTCCCACACCGTCGCGGCGTCCGGCATGAGTCGAACGCCCGGATATTGTTCGCGGTACCCCGCCAGCAGATGGGGCGCCGGATCGCAAATGGTGTGCAGCACGCCCAGTTGATGGAAACACCGCGCGAGGTTCCGACCCCAATACCCCGCGCCGATCAATCCCACGGTGACGTTGGTCGCATCCATAAAGCACCTTCAAAGCATCGGCACCGTTTGGTTTCACCACAGAGACACAGAGGACACAGAGGGGTGCGGTATTCCACCAGAGGCAAGGGCGGGACGGCGTCCCCGCCGTCCGCAAGAATTTGGCGGGCACAGAGGACTGTGGCCCTCCCGGGGATGAGGTAAACGGGCACAGGGGACTGTGCCCCTCCCATGGATGAGGGGTGACGGAAACGGGCACGGAGGACCGTGCCCCTCCCGGGCATTTGGTCTTCCCGCAGCGCTGTGTTCTTCCTCTGTGTTTCTTCCTCTGTGTTCTCTGTGTCTCTGTGGTTTAATGAGCTCCGCGGAGCTCAGGACGACGGTGTGGACGGGCTGCGGAGGGCGCGGGCGAGGGCCTCGATGACCCGATCCTGATCCTCCTCGGTCAGGAAGGGGTGCATGGGGAGGCTGAGCACCTCGCGCGCGGCGCGTTCGGCCACGGGGAAGTCCCCGGGGCGATAACCCAGCCCGGCGAACACGGGTTGCTCGTGCAGGCATTTGGGATAGTAGACCGCGGTGGGAATGCCCTGTTCCTTCATGCGCGCGGCCACCTGATCGCGATCGCGCACCCGGATGGTGTACTGGGCGTAGACGTGGGTGTTGCCCGGGGCGACCACAGGGACGGCATGGGGGAGGTCCAGCAAGGGGCGCAGGGCGGCGTCGTACCGGGCGGCCACCTGGCGGCGCCGACGCAGTTCCTCGTCGAAGTGGGGCAGTTTGGCCAGGATTACCGCCGCCTGGAGGGTGTCGAACCGCCCGTTCATGCCCACGAGGGTGTGGTGATGCCGTTGGAGACCGCCGTGGTTGCGAATGGCGCGCATGCGGGTGGCCAGGGCATCGTCGTTGGTGAACAACGCGCCGCCGTCGCCGTAACAGCCCAGGGTTTTGGCCGGGAAGAAGCTGGTGCTGCCGATGGTGGTGACGCCGCAACTGCGGCGGCCGTGACGGGTGGCACCGAAACTCTGGGCGGCATCCTCGATGACCGGCAGGCCGTGTCGGGCGGCGATTTCGTTGATCCGCTCGATGTCGGGCATCTGACCGAACAGGCTGACGGGCATGAGGGCGCGGGTGCGGGGCGTGATGGCGGCTTCGAGGAGGTCGGGGTTGAGGTTGTACGTGTCCGGCTCGATGTCCACGAAGACGGGTCGGGCCCCGACCAGGGCGATGGTTTCGGCGGTGCTGATCCAGGTGAAGGGGACGGTGACGACCTCGTCTCCGGGGCCGATGCCGAGGGCGCGGAGGGCGATTTCGAGGCTGTCGGTGCCGCTGGCGACGGTGATGCAGTGACGGACGCCGACGTACCGGGCCAGTTCGGTCTCGAGCTCGGTCACCTCGGGACCGAGGATGAACTGGCCGTGGTCGAGCACGGCCTGGATGCGGCGGTGGATTTCGTCGCGGTACGCGCGGTATTGGGCCTGGAGATCAATGAATTGCATGATGTTTACCTCCCCGTCACGGGTTCACGGAAATCAGAGAGATTGGGCAGGGAGAGGGTACGATGTTTGATGAACGGCCTGGGAGGGACGGCGTCCTCGCCGTCCGCAAGAATTTGTCGGGCACACGCAGGTTTTTGGTTTCACCACAGAGACACAGAGGACACAGAGATGTTGTCGTGTTTCCGCGGTAAGACATTTCCGGGGTCTTTCCCGTGTTCTTCGGGATTCTGTTGGTTTTTACGGTCGTTGGGCCCTTGTGGTTTCGAGTCGGCGGCGGAGGCGGTGATCCAGGCATTGTTCGAAACTGACCAACTCGCGCAGCAGGGCGTTGTAACGGGCGTAGGCGTCGGGTTCCTGGTGGCGGAGCAGGCGATAGAGTTCCAGTTCGGCCTCGCCGGGAAGGGGTTGCAGATCCTCGGGCCAGAGACCGGCCTCGCGCAAGCGGGGTCGGGCGATCTGACACAGCCAGGCTGCCGGTGTGGGACGGCGCCCGCGCAAATCGTCAAGACCCTGCCGAACGAGGTCGAAACCCGGCAGATCCCGAAGTTCATCCAGCTGCACGGTTGCAGTACTCATGGACGATGCGGCGCAGGGTGGGGGCGTCAATCCCGGGGTGCCGGATCAGGTCCGGTTCGATCTGTTGGAACAGCTCCCGGAGCCGGTCGGGTTGAATCCAGCCCCGGCTGCGCATGGCTTCGAGGTCGCGCAGGTCCCGCTCGTGACGGCGATGCAGCTTGGCCAGTGCCTGGGCGTAGGGGTCGTAATGGTAGAACTGGATCGGACCGTGTTGAGCGATCCAGAGGGATCGGTCGCGCCAGCCGGGCAGGGCCGGCAGGAACTGGTCGGGCGCGGCCAGTTCGATATTCAGGTCGAGCCGCTCCTTCAGCTCGGCCAGTGCTTCGAACAATCCCGGGGGTTCAGGGTCGGGTTTTAGGTCCACATCCACCGTGGTTTGGCGCCAGCCGTACCAGACGGCGGTGGCGCCGCCGGCGAGGTAGATCCGACCCGGACCGTGCACGGCGCGGCCGAGGGCGGTCATCAGGGCTTCAAGTTTGGCGCGATCGGTTTCGGCCCGCATGGGGCATCCTGCTGTGCGCGGGGCGGTTCAGCGCCATCGCCCGGCGAGTAACCACGCAAACAAGGAAACGTGATTCAACCACCGGGAGAGAGCGGCGATCACCCGGCCTTGTATTCAACCAGACAGGCACAAGGGGCGCAGAGATCGGACACGGAAGGTGTTGCCGAATGTGGCTGGTGACGGGGACAAGCTACCGCCCTTGGTCGTTTTGCCGGATTTTCCGGCAAAGACCACTCGGCCCTCGAACTGGTTTGTACCCGACACGGATCGGGTGCGGCGATCGTTGTGCGCCGCTTGATCGGTACCGGCCCCGGTGCGGGGTTTGGGTACCACCGTTTACGTTTCAGGTGCGGGTCGAACGCACGCGCCGGCCGGATCGGACCCGCGGTTCACCCGCCCAGGATCCGTTGGATCACCGGCAACAGGCGCCGGCCGTTTCGATGCCAACTGCGCAGCAGCCGGACACGGTCGGCCACGCGATCGCGCTCGGTCCCGGGGAGGGTTCGGATCAGGGTACTGATCCGGTCCAGATGCACCTCACTGTCGCGGAGCCTGGGTTCGATTCGTTCCCGGAGGAATCGGGCGGCCAGGCGCCGCAATTCGGTCACGGCCACATAATGGGCTCGGCGGTTGCCGGGCTGCAACACCTTGCGCACCGCACCGATGCCATGGAGGAATCGGAGTCCCTGGCTGGCGGAGCCCTTGCTGATGCCGAGGCGCTCCACCAGGTCGTCCATGGTCAACGGTTGGGGTGCGACAAAGAGCAGTCCGTAGATCTGGCCGAACGATGCCGGCTGACCCAGCAGGCGGCAAAGGCGGACGAAGAGGTCCACCACCTCCCGCTCGACGGGCGTCAGGCCCTGGCGGGGGTGCTCGGCCCCGGTTACGGACTCAACCGCCGCGGTCGGGGCAGCGGCCCCGGCGACCGGGCTGGCACGGTGTGTTTGCCACACGCGGGCCACCGTATGCGGTCGGCGGGGAAGTTCAAGCGGAAATGAACCATCCGCCCCGGGTTGGAACCACCGAGGCGCAGAGAAGGGGAAAAACCACAGAGGCACAGAGGACACAGAGGCAAAACACGGAGAGTTGTGGGAAGGCTGGATGGATGTGCGGCGCACGGTCCCCCGTGCCCGCGAGGTTCTTGCGGACCGCGGGGACGTGGTCCCTCCCTTGCCTCTGGCGTAACGCCACACCCCTCTCTGTGTCCTCCGTGTCTCCGTGGTGAAACCAAAAACCTGCGTGTGCCCGCCAATCCTTGCGGACCGCGGGGACGCGGTCCCTCCCAATCCACCACCCGGGAGGGGCACAGTCCTCTGTGCCCGATTCGATCATCCCCGGGAGGGGCACGGTCCTCCGTGCCCGCGAAATTCTTGCGGACCGCGGGGACGCGGTCCCTCCCGATCCACCACCCGGGAGGGGCGCAGTCCTCTGCGCCCGATTCGATCATCCCCGGGAGGGGCACGGTCCTCCGTGCCCGCGAAATTCTTGCGGACCGCGAGGACGCCGTCCCTCCCTTGCCTTTGGCGGAACACCGCGCCCCTCTCTGTGTCCTCTGTGTCTCTGTGGTGAAACCAAAAACCTGCGTGCGCCTGCCAATTCCCGCGGACGGCGAGGACGCCGTCCCTCCCATCGGACCGCGGGGACGCGGTCCCTCCCATCGGACCGCGAGGACGCCCTCCCGATCGGCTGGATGGTGTGGGTGGAAGAAAGCCGTTGCAATCGGCGGTCGGGGTTTCAAGCTGTGGGTGTGACGAAGCCACGTTTGCTGTTGTTTTACGAGCGGTTGTTGCCGGGGACGCAGTTGGTGAACCGGCTGGAGGATCTGGGGTATGAGGTGCGGACGGTGGGGGCGGTGGAGGATCTGCCGGTGGTGACGGCGGCGTGGAAACCGCTGTTGGTGCTGGCGGATTTGGAAAGTTCGCGGGGGAACGTGGTGGAGGCGGTGCGGCGGATCCGGCAGGATCCGGGCACCTCGCATGTGCCGGTGTTGGGGTTTTGTGGGGGGCGGGTCGGGGACCTGATGGAGCGGGCGCGGGAGGCGGGTGCGACGTTGGTGGTGCAGGACGTGGCGCTGGTGCAGCACCTGGCGCAGTGGTTGGACCAGGCGCTGGAGGTGGACTGAGGGGGATTGGGGTTGTGAGGTCGGGTGGCGGCCGGGGTTTTGAAAAAAAGGAGACCGGGCCCTGGGGAAGGCCCGGTCTTTTGGGTGGTGGTATGGGGCGTTGTGTGGGGAGGAAGCTCAGTCTTCCCAGATCATGTCGGCGACCGTACGGCCTGCCGGTATGAAAGGTAGCACATGCTCGGTGTAGGGGACAACCACGTCGAGCACGTAGGGTTCGTCGGCGTCGAGCATGCGCTGGAGTGCGGCGCGCAGGTCGCGTTTGTACATCACGCGTTCGCATTTGACGTTGAAGCTGGCGCACATGCGGACGTAGTCGGGGTAGATTTGGTGACGGTTTTCGGGGTCACCGAGGTAGGTGTGTCCGCGGTTGCCGCCGTAGAATTTGTCCTCCCACTGCACGACCATGCCGAGGTGCTGGTTGTTGAGGATGATGGCCTTGGCGGCGATGTGTTCGATGTGGGCCATGGCCAGTTCCTGGGCGTTCATGAGGAAGGACCCGTCGCCGTCGATGTCGATCACCTGGCGGTCGGGTCGGGCCACTTTGATGCCGAGGGCGGCGGGCCAGCCGAAGCCCATGGCACCGAGGCCGCCGCTGGTGATGAATTGGCGGGGTTCCTTGTATTTGTAGAACTGGGCGGCCCACATCTGGTGCTGGCCGACGCCGGTGGTGATGATGGCCTCGCCCCGGGTGAGTTCGTAGAGCATTTCGATGACCATTTGGGGCAGGATGACCTCGCTTTCCATGCCGCGGAGGTGATCCCGCATGTGCTGGGATTTGAGGACCTCCTCGGTGACGCGGTAACGGAACGGCGCGCGGCGTTTCCATTCGGCGATCTGGGCGTGCCAGGCGTCGAACCGTTTTTGGATGGGCCGTTCGCGCAACATGGCGTTGAGCCGGCGCAGGGCGTAGCCGATATCGCTGTGGACGGGCAGGTGGGCCCGTTTGTTTTTGTTGTGTTCGGCGGCGTCGATGTCGATGTGGACGATGGTGCCGTGTTTACAGAACTCCTCGACCTTGCCGGTGACGCGGTCGTCGAAGCGCACGCCGAAGGCCAGGAGGAGGTCGGCGCCGTCCTTGACCTTGACCATGGGGTCGTTGGGGTTTTTGCGGGGGAGGTATTCGCCGTTGACGGCCCAGTTGGCGTAGGCGGCGCCGTGCATGCCGAGCCACCGGAGGGACAGCGGGTGGTCTTCGGGGAAGGCGCCGATGCCCATGAGGGTGGTGGTGACGGGGATCCCGGTGCGTTCGGCGAATTCGCGCAGGTCAGCGGCCGCGTTGGCGCTGATGATACCGCCGCCCACGTAGAGCACGGGGCGTTCGGACTGTTCGATGAGTCCGATGATCTCGTTGAGTTCGAGGTCGGAGGCCTTGGGACAGGGGTTGTACCCGCGGAACCTGACCTCGGCCGGGAAAAACGGCTGGGTGCGGGCCTGCTGGACGTTTTTGGGCAGGTCGATCACCACCGGGCCGGGCCGGCCGGTTTGGGCGAGGTAGAAGGCTTCCTTGACCACGCGGGCGATGTCGTTGACATCGGTGACCAGGTAGCTGTGTTTGACGATCGGCAGGGTGATGCCGAACATGTCGGTTTCCTGGAAGGCGCTGCGGCCGATCATGTGGGTGCTGACCTGGCCGGTGATGGCGACCAGGGGCACGGAGTCCATGTAGGCATCGGCGATGGCGGTGACGAGGTTGGTGGCGCCGGGGCCGCTGGTGGTCATGACGACGCCGGCGCGGCCGGTGGCGCGGGCGTAACCTTCCGCGGCGAAGCCGCCGCCCTGTTCGTGGCGGGGCAGGTAGACACGGATCTTCCTGGACCGGGTGAGGGCCTGGTGGACCTCCATGCTGGCGCCGCCCGGGTAGGCGAAGATGGTGTCCACGCCTTCGCGTTCGAGGGCGGCCACCAGGATTTCGCTACCGGTCATCATGGGGCCAAGTTCGCCCTTTTTGGTTTGCACCGTTTGGGATTCGATCGACTGACTGCTCATACGGTTGTTTCTCAGGTTGCCGGCCGGCGTCGTGGGACAAACAAAAAACCCACGACCGTTGCCAGCCGTGGGTTCTTGTCCAAACGAACGCTCAGGTTCGACAAGAGCCAACGGCGGCGCCGTCGCCCAGGGCGACGACCACCAGACCTACGACTACTTGCCGAACGTTCCGCAACATCTTGGGTCCAACCGTACGCTGCGGACCGGGGCGGGTCAAGTCTGCAGGTGCGAAGAAAATTGGGGCGCGGGGGTGGTTGTAGGGGTGTGGCACGGGGCGGTGTCGTGGGGTTTGGGGCCCGGAGCTGGTTGGTTGGACGGGGCCGGTTTGTGGGTGGTGGGTTGCGGTGGTGGGTTGGGGTGGTCGGGGTTCGGGGCCTGAGAATCCGCCGGGCCGGGTTTCGATTTCCCAGCCGCCGCCGAGGGCTTTGTAGACGGCGACGTGCGCGGTGAGGAGCCGGGTTTCGGTGGCGGCGAGCTGGTTTTCGAGGGCGAGGAGGGCCCGTTGGGCATCCAGCACGGTCAGGTATTCGGCCACGCCGGCCTGGTATCGTTGTTCGGCGAGGGTGACGGCCTGGCGTGCGGCGGCGACGGCGGTGCGGAGGTGTTCGGCTTCGGTGCGGGTTTGGCCGAGGTTGACGAGGGCGTTTTCGGTTTCTTCGAGGGCCTGGAGGACGGTTTGTTCGTAGCGGGCCAGTTGGGCTTCGGCGCGGGCGCGGGCGGCGGCGAGGCGATCGCGCACGCGTCCGAGGTCGAGGGCGGCCCATTGGATTCGGGGGCCGAAGGAGTAGGCGTCGGAGCCGGCGTCGCCCAATCCGGCAAGGTGGGAGGCCTGCCAGCCGAGGGTGCCGAGGAAGGTGACGCGTGGGAAGAGATCGGCCGTGGCGACGCCGATGCGGGCGGTGGCGGCGGCCAGGTCCTGTTCGGCGGCCTGGATGTCGGGGCGGCGGCGGAGGAGATCGGAGGGATTGCCCACGGGGATGCGGTCGGGCAGGCGCGGGAGTGGAGCGGCGGCTTGGAGTTGGGGGGTGAGTGCCGTGGGCTGTTGACCGGTGAGGACACTGAGGCGGTGGATGGTTTGTTGGATGGCGTTTTCGAGGGCGGGGATGAGTGCCAGGGTACTTTCGTATTGGGCTTGGGCGCGGGCCAGATCGAGTTCGGTGGCGCGGCCGCCGTCGAGTTTGGCGCGGACGATTTGGAGGGTTTCCTCCTGGAGCCGGGCGTTGTGTTGGGCGACGGCGAGTTGTTGTTGGAGGCCGCGCAGTTCGCAGTAGTTGCGTGCGATTTCGGCCATGAGGCTGAGGAGCACGGCGCGGCGCCGGGCTTCGACGGCGGCGGTGTCGGCCCGGGCCGCCTCGATGGCGCGGCGGACGCGGCCGAAGAGGTCGAGTTCCCAGAAGGCGTCGAAACCGGCGTCGAAGAGCTGGCCCTCGCGGCCGTCGCGGGGCACGCCGGGCATGGCGTCGACGGCGCGGGCGCTCCGTGTGAATCCGCCCTGGGCCTGGACGGTGGGGAAGGCGTCCAGGGACTGGAGGTGTCGGAGGGCGCGGGCTTCCTGGAGTCGGGCGGTGGCGATGCGGAGGTCGTGATTACCGGTCAGGGCCGTTTGGATGAGGTTTTCCAGCAGGGGATCCTGGAACTGGCGCCACCACTCGATGTCGGCGGGGTCGGTTGTGAAGGGCTGGCCTTGGGCGTGGGTGAATGCGGCGGGCATGGGGGTGGCCGGGGTGTGGTAGTCGGGGCCGACGGTGCATCCGGACAGTCCGATGAGGGTGAGGGTGGCGGCGAGGAGGAGTGCGGTGTTGGCGGGGCCGGGCGAGCCGGAGGGGCCGTGGGGTTGGGTTGTGGGCGGAGTGGGTCGGGATCGTTCGCCGGCCAGTCTGCGGAGCACGACGTAGAAGACGGGGGTGAGGAAGATGCCGAAGGCGGTGACGCCGAGCATGCCCCAGAAGGTTGCGGTGCCGATGGCGCGGCGGAGTTCGCTGCCGGCGCCGGCGGCGATCATGAGGGGGAAGACGCCGGCGGTGAAGGCCAGGGAGGTCATGAGGATGGGGCGGAGCCGGAGCCGGGCCGCTTCCAGGACGGCATCGAAGCGGTTCAGCCCCTTGTCCTGCAGCTGGCGTGCGAACTCGACGACGAGGACGGCGTTTTTGCAGGCCAGGCCGATGAGGACGACGAATCCGATCTGGCTGAAGAGGTTGTTGTCCATGCCGCGGCTCCAGAGGCCGAGGATGGCGAACAAGAGGCTCATGGGCGTGATGAGGATGATGGCCAGGGGTAGCAGCCAGCTTTCGTATTGGGCGGCCAGGACGAGGAAGACCATGACGACGCAGAGGAGGAAGATCCAGGCGCCGGTGCGGCCGGCCTGTTGTTCCAGGAGGGTGATTTCGGTCCATTCGAAGCCCATGCCGGGCGGGAGGATTTGTCGGGCCATGGCTTCGATGATGCGGGTGGCCTGACCGGAGCTGATGCCCGGGGCGGGGACGCCGCTGAGGTCGGCGCTGGGGTAGAGGTTGTAGTGGGGGATGGTGGTGGGGCCGGTGGTGTTGCGGATGGAGACGAGTGTGCCGAGGGGGACCATTTCACCGGCGGCGTTGCGGGTTTTGAGGTCCAGGACGTTTTCCGGTCGGGCGCGGAAGGGTGCATCGGCCTGGGCAACGACCTGGAAGGGTCGGCCGAAGAGGGTGAAGTCGTTGACGTAGAGGCCGCCGAGGTAGACGGAGAGGGTTTCCCAGATGGCGCTGAGCGGGACGCTCATGCGTTTGGCTTTTTCGCGGTCCACCTCGAGTTGGACCTGGGGGACGTTGCCGCGGTAGGTGGTGATGACGTTTTGGAGTCTGGGGTCCTGGTTGGCGGCGGCCATGAGGGCGAAGGCGGCGGTTTGGAGGGCCTGGGGTCCGAGGTTGGCGCGGTCCTGGATTTGGAGTTTGAAGCCGCCGACCGATCCCAGTCCATCCACGGGCGGGAGGTTGAATCCGACGACGACCCCTTCGGTGATGGAGGCGAATTTGGGTTGGAGCATGGCCAGGACGCGGTTGCTGGTGAGTCCGGTTTTGCGGCGTTTGTCGAAGGGTTCCAGTCGGACGACGATGGTGGAGGCATTGGGCTGGCTGCCGAAGGAGAGGATGGAGAAGCCGTCGAGTTTCAGGACCATCTCGACGCCCGGTGTGTTCCGGATCATTTCGTAGACGCGGCTGCTGACCTCGATGGTGCGGTTGAGGGAGGCGCCGTCGGGGAGCTGGAGGTAACAGAAGAGGGTGCCCTTGTCCTGGACAGGGATGAAGCCGGTGGGGACGGTGAGGAAGCCGAGCCCGGTCAGACCGAGCAGCCCGGCGTAGAGGATCATGACCATGACACCGTGGCGGATGACGAGGCGCAGGGCCCTGAGGTAACCGGAGCGGCAGGTTTCGAAGGTGCGGTTGAAGGCCTGGAAGAAGTGTCCGACGGTGCCGTGGATGAGGCGGCTGATGAGGTCGTGTTTTTCGGTGTGGGGCCGGAGCAGCAGGGCGCAGAGTGCGGGGCTGAGGGTGAGGGCAACGAAGGCGGAGATGAGGGTGGAGACGGCGATGGTGAGGGCGAATTGCTGGTAGAACCTGCCCTGGATGCCGGGCAGGAAGGCGGTGGGGAGGAAGACGGAGCTGAGGACCAGGGCGATGGCGACGACGGCGCTGCCGATTTCGTCCATGGCCTGTCGGGTGGCCTCGACGGGGGATTTGCCCTCGGCGAGGTGACGTTCGACGTTTTCGACCACGACGATGGCGTCGTCCACCACGATCCCGATGGCCAGGACGAGTCCGAAGAGGGTGAGGTTGTTGATGGAGAAGCCGAGGGCGGCCATGACGGCGAAGGTGCCGATGAGGGAGACGGGCACTGCGACGAGGGGGATGATCGAGGCGCGCCAGGTTTGGAGGAAGAGGATCACCACGAGGGTGACCAGGACCATGGCTTCGAGGAGGGTTTTGATGACTTCGCGAATGGATTCGCGGATGTAGATGGAGTCGTCGCGGACGATGCGATACTCCATGCCGGCGGGGAAGCGCTGGCGGAGTTCTTCCATGGCGCGCCGGACGGCGTCGGCGGTTTCGATGGTGTTGGATCCGGGTTGTTGGAAGATGCCGATGGCGACGGCGGGTTTGCCGTCCAGCCATGCGCTGATGTTGTAGTCGCGGGCGCCGAGTTCGATGCGGGCGACGTCGCGGAGGCGGGTGAGGCGCCCGTCGGCGCCGGTGCGGAGGATGATGTTGCCGAACTCCTCCTCGGTGACGAGACGGCCCTTGACCAGGGCGACCAGTTGCAACCGGGTATCCGGGGGTGTGGGCGGTTGGCCGAAGACACCGCCGGCGACTTCGACGTTCTGTTCGCGGATGGCGTTGACGACGTCGCCCACGGTGAGGTTGCGGGCGGAGAGTTTTTCGGGGTCGAGCCAGACCCGCATGGAATAGTCGCGGGCGTTGAAGATGAGGACGTCGCCGACGCCCGGCAGGCGGGCCAGGACATCCTTGACCTGGAGGTAGGCGTAGTTGCCCAGGAACACGTCGTCCAGGGAACCGTCGGGGGAGAAGAGGCTGATGACGGCGGTGAGGCTGGGGGAGCGTTTTCTGACTTCGATGCCGAGGCGCCGGACCTCCTCGGGCAGTCGGGGCAGTGCCAGGGCGACGCGGTTCTGCACGTGGACCTGGGCCAGGTCAATGTCGGTACCGACCTTGAAAGTGACCTGGATGACGAGGGAACCATCGGCGGCGGAGGAGGAGGACATGTAGAGCATGTTTTCCACCCCGTTGATTTCCTGTTCCAGCGGGGTGGCCACGGTGGCGGCGACGGTTTCCGGGCTGGCGCCGGGGAAGCGTGCGCGGACGAAGACGGTGGGCGGGGCCACTTCCGGGAAGGAAGCCACCGGCAACTCCAGCAGGGCCAGCAGCCCCACCAGGGTGATGAAGATGGACAGGACCGCGGCGAAGATGGGTCGGCGGATGAAGAAATGGGAGAACTTCATGGCACGAGCGGGTTGGACGGAAGTTGCATGGTGCGTGGGTTAGTGTTGTCCCTGGGCGGGTGCGGTTCCGGGTTCGACCACCTGGACCTTGAGGCCGGGTCGGAGCATCAGCAGCCCGCTGACGACGACGTTGTCGCCGGGCTGGAGACCGGAGCGGATGATGCGGAGGGTGCCGTGGGATCGGCCCGGGTCCACGGGTCGGGGTTCGACGATTCCCTGGGCGTTGACGACGTAGACGAATTTGCGGGTTTGCTCGGAGAGGATGGCGGCCTCGGGGATGAGGAGGGCCTGTTGGAGTTGTTCCACGGGCAGTCGGACGCGTGCGAACATGCCGGGGATGAGGCGGCGGTCGGGGTTGGGGAAGACGGCGCGGAGTCGGACGGTGCCGGTGCGCGGGTCGGCCTGGTTGTCCACGAAATCGATGTGGCCGCGATGGGGGAAGTCGGTGTCGCCGGCCAGGGCCAGTTCGCAGGGGACCGGTTCGGTGCCGGGTTGGGTGAGGCCGGGGAGACGGTCGCGGTATTGTTGGAAGGTTTCCTCGGGGACTTCGAAGTAGGCGTAGATGGGGTCCTGGGTGACGAGGGTGGCGAGGAGTGTGCCGGGCATCATGGTGCTGCCCTGGATCATGTTGCCGATGGCGACGAGGCGGCGGCCGATGCGGCCGTCGAGGGGTGCGGTGATGCGGGTGTAGGCGAGGTTGAGTTCGGCGGTGGTTTCGGCGGCGCGGGCTGCGGCCAGGGCGTCTTCGGCGGCGCGGACGGCTTTGGCGCGGGCGTCGTATTCTTCGTCGGCGATGGCGCGGGATTGGCGGAGGCGCTGCGCGCGTTCGAAGTCGTTGCGGGCGAGTTCGAGCTGGGTTTCGGCGCGGCGCCGTTCGGCGCGGGCGCGTTCCAGGTCGGCTTCGTAGGGTTTGGGGTCGATGACGAACAGCAGTTGGCCGGCTCGGACCTCCGCGCCGTCGCGGAAGTGGATGGATTCGAGGTAACCGGCCACGCGGGAGCGGATTTCGACGGTATCCACGGCCTCGAGGTGGGCGGGGTATTCATCCCAGTTGGTGACCGGGGCGGTGACGGGGTGGGTGACGGTGACCTGGGGGATGCGGGCCGGAGGTGGGGCGGGTGGTCGGCCGCAGGAGACCAGGGCGCCCAGGGTGAGGAGGAGGGCGCCGGTCAGGGCGGTGTGGATGGCGGGGTGGGGTTTGGGTGCGGACGCGTTTCCGGCCCGGGTTGGGATGCCGGGCGCGGTTGGGTTGTGGCGTGGGCGGATGAGGCGATGGATGGTTTTCATGAGAGTGTTCATGGTTTTGAGGAGAGGCGTTCCGGGTTGGGGTCGGGCCGGGCGCCGGTGGTTGCCGGCGGCGGTGCTTCCAGACCCGCGATGCAAAAGCTGAGGAAATGGGGGAGCAACGATTCGGTGTCGAGGGGGTTGCAGAGGCCCTCGGTTTTTTGGAGGGTGCGGCCCGGGTTGCAGAGCAGCAGGGCCAGGGCACCCCAGATGAATTCGTGTCGCCAGTAGAGGGCGGTTTTGGAGAGGTGGGGCAGGCACCGGCCCAGGAGGTCCAGGAAACCCTGGCGGACGTCGGCGAAGACGTTTTGGAAGATGTCCTGCAGGGGTGCGGCCGGTTCGGTGAGGACGCGGCCGAGCAGGCGCATGACGATGGAACCTTTGCGGGCGTCGGTGGTGGCGAGGTCGAGGGCGGGTCGGATCATGGATTCGAGGATGAGGCGCAGCGGGGGTGTTTGGGGTGGGGGATAGTTTGCGGCGAGTTGGGCGAGGGTGGATTGGTGGGTTTGGCGGAGCGGTTCGAGTCGGCGGAGCAGGACGGCGCGGATGAGACCGGTTTTGGATTCGAAGTGGTAGTAGAGGACGGGCAGGGTGACGCGGGCGCGGGCGGCGATGGTGCGGATGGAGGCGGGTTCGAACCCCTGTTCGGCGAAGGTTCGTTCTGCCGCATCGAGGATGCGTTGTCGGGTTTGGGCTGTATCGGTTCTGGGCATCGTCCAACCTGTTTATCCCTAACGATCGTTCGATAAGTTAGCGACGAGCGCGGACGTGTCAAGAGTGTGGGTGGGGTGGGTCGGGCGTTGCGACCGGGCGCGGGGCGAGGTTGAGGGGTTTGGGGTTGCGGGTTTGCGGTGGCGGGGCGGGGGGCGGTTGTGCTATGGATGGGGGCATGGGACCGAGGGGATCGGGGACCGGGGCCGGGTCGGATTGCCTGGCGCGGTCGTTGTTGCAGGTGTTTGCGGAGGAACCGTCGTTGGAGGCGGTTTCGGTGGATCGGGAGCGGAAGCTGGTGGAGGTGGCGACGCTGGGCCGGACGGATGTGGTGCGGTTGCGGGAGCGGTTGGAGGCGGGTTTGCGGGAGGTAGCGGATTTGCGGGTGGGGCGTGAATGTGCGTTGGTGTCGGGGCGTGGGGATTGTCGGACGTGTGGTCGGCCGTTACCGGAGGCGGATGTTCGGCAGTTTCGGTTTCGGCATGAGCGCGGGGTGACCACAGTGAGTCGGGTGACCTGTCCGACGGCGCCGACGTTGTGGCGGTGGCGGCGTTGGCCGTTGCCGCGGTTTGTGCAGCGGGACGTGGATGTGGAGGAGGTGGAGTCGCATGAGGGGGAGTGGCGGTGGCAGCTGGCGGCTTCGTTGGTGTGCGGTGGACTGACGTTGATGGCGGTGGTGGGGTCTGCGCGGGGTTGGGGTGCGGGTTGGGTTTTGGGGTTGCAGGTGCTGGGGTATGTGGCTGGTGGGTGGTTTGCGGTGGAGGAGGCGTGGGAACGGTTGCGGCGGTATCGCGGGTTGGACGTGCATTTTTTGATGCTGGCGGTGGCGTTGGGGAGTGCGGCGGTGGGGCAGTGGGCGGAGGGTGCGGTGTTGTTGTTCTTGTTTTCGCTGGCGGGGGCGCTGGAGCATTACGCGCTGGAGCGGACGCAACGGGAGGTGCGGGCGTTGTTTCGGAATGCACCGAAGACGGCGACGGTGTTGGGGGAGGATGGTGGGGAGCGGGAGTTGCCGGTGGAGGCGGTGGAACCCGGGATGCGGTTGGTGGTGCGGCCCGGGGCGCAATTTGCTGTGGACGGCGAGGTGATTCGGGGGGAGAGCGCGGCGGACGAGTCGAATCTGACCGGTGAATCGCTGCCGGTGGGGAAGCGTGTGGGGGATGTGGTGTTGGCGGGGACGCTGAATTTGTGGGGTGTGTTGGAGGTGCGGGCGTTGCGGCCGGCGTCGGAGAGTGCGCTGCAGAAGATTGTGCGGTTGATTCGGGAGGCGCAGCGGCAGAAGGCGCCGGCGCAGCGGTTTACGGAGCGGTTCAGTGCGGCGTACACGTATGCGGTGCTGGGTTTGACGGTGGGGATGTATTTGGTGTGGTGGTGGGGCATGGGGTTGGCGCCGTTTCGGTCGCCGGATCCGGGTCAGCCGGGGCTGAGCGCGTTTTATCGGGCGATGACGTTGTTGGTGGTGTCGTCGCCGTGTGCGCTGGTGCTTTCGATTCCGTCGGCGATTTTGGCGGCGATTGCGTGGGGTGCACGGCATGGGATTTTGTTTCGGGGCGGGGCGGCGGTGGAGAAGCTGGCGGAGGTGACGTTGGTGGCGTTGGACAAGACGGGGACGTTGACGACGGGGGAACTGAGGGTGGAACGGGTGGAGAGCCGTCCGGCGGGTCGGGAAGGGGAGGTGCTGGTGCTGGCGTGTGCGGTGGAGCGGTGGTCGAATCATCCGCTGGCGCGGGCGTTGACGCGGCATGGGAAGCAGCTGGGGCTGGAGTTGCCGGAGGTGAGCCGGTTTGAGTCGGTGACCGGTCAGGGTGTGAAGGCCCGGGTTGGGGATCGGCTGGTGTGGGTGGGGCGTCGGGAATGGATTGAGGCGGAGTTGGGCGGCGGGGTATCGGCTCCGGCGGACTGGGTGGTCGGGGACCGGCCCGGGGAGGTTTGGGTGTGGTTGTATCGGGAGGGGTTGTGGGGCCGGATTTTGTTGCGGGACGAGGTGCGTCCGGAGGCGGCGGGCCTGGTGGAACGGCTGCGTCGGGCGGGTTTGCGTTTGGTGGTGTTGACGGGGGACCGTCGGGCGGCGGCGGAGCATTTGCGGCGGGAGCTGGGTGTGGACGAGATTCGGGCGGAGTTGAAGCCGGAGGAGAAGGTGGCGGCGATTCGCGAGTGGAGCGAATCCGGGGAACGTGTGGCGATGGTGGGGGATGGTGTGAACGATGCGCCGAGTTTGGCGGCTGCGCATGTGGGGGTGGCGATGGGGGCGCGCGGGTCGGATGCGGCGCTGGAGCAGGCGGACGTGGTGTTGATGCATGATCGGATTGAGAACTTTCTGGCGGCTTATGAGCTGAGTCGGCGTGCCCGGCGGATCATCCGGCAAAATCTGGCGGTGTCGTTGGGGACGGTGGTGGTGTTGGTGGTGTTTGCGTTGCTGGGCAAGATTCCGTTGCCCCTGGGGGTGGTGGGTCATGAGGGGAGCACGGTGGTGGTGGTGATGAACAGCTTGCGACTGTTGGTGGGGCGGTGGTCGGGTTCGACCCGTGGTGGGTGAGGCCGGCCCGGGTCCGGGCGCGAGTTGTGCGCGGTGGACTGGGCGGGTTTGTGAGGGCGTGGGGTGCTCCGGCGGGGTGGGCTCGTGGTTATGGGGCGGGTGGTTGGCCGGGCGGCGCGGTCGGTATGGGGGACGGGGGCTGGTGTGGCGGGAATGGTGTGGGGTC
>NZ_JAAKYA010000082.1:86357-214850 GCF_011044775.1 Limisphaera ngatamarikiensis
GGTGGGACCCGCGGAGGGGCGTTGTACCGACCATGCCTCAACCAACCTCAACCCTGACGAATCCGGCGCCCTTGCCAGAGCGCCAGAAATCCGAGACCGATGAGGGCGGCGGTTGCGGGTTCGGGCACCACCACGGACGCCCATGATGTGCCGATGCGCACGTCATCCAGGGCGTAGGTGCCGCCGCCGTTATAGGGGCCGGCGGTGCGGACGGTGAAGTGGAACGCATGAATGCCGGTGTCATCGGAGCCGACGGTTGTGGCGATGGTGGGGGTTGGAACGTTACTTTCGTCCGCGCCGAACGAGCTGGCGGGCGGGTTGACCCAGAGGGCCAGTTCGTCGTTGTTGGCACCGTCGACGTATTTGTAGCGCCAGACCAGCAGGTAGGTTTGGCCGATGGTGAGGGGATCGGCGGTCCAGGCGACGTCGTTGTTTGCCACCTTGGCGATGCCCAGTTTCAGGTCGGTGCCGACGAACACGCCGGCGGACGGTGTGAACCCGCCGCCGCCGACGCTGTCGCGGTAGGCGCTGAGCAGGCGCGGGTTGCCTTCCGGGCCGGCGTCCACTCTGAGGAGGTAGGATACGTAGAGGCTGCCCAGGTCGGCCCAGTTGGCCAGGGAGTTGGCATCAGGTGCGATCACGACACCGCGGTCCCGGTTGGAGGTGGGTATTCCTTGGGACAACAACCCTTTACCGCCCAGGGACGGCAGGCCGGGGAAGGTCAATGCCGCGCTGCTATCCACGGTGGCCGAGCCGGTGCCGGTGCTGTTGCCAACGGTCCAGATATCGCCGCTGCTGCCGCTGGTGCCGAGCCTTTCACCTTCGGGGTAGTCGAACCCGTCGGCGAAGGGCAGGGGCACGCCGGAGGTCGTCCGGGTGCCGAGTGCCAGGCCGATGGCCATGGCCATGAGGATGGACGAGGTGCACGTTTTCATGGGTCGCGATTCAGGTTTGCCGGTTTTGCTTCAGGGACATTGTAAGCCGGCCGGGGGACGTGTCATTGATGAAGATTTGCACGGCACCTTGAAAAAAAGGCATGGGTGGCGACCGGGCGTGGTTCAGGGCAGGCCGGTGCCGGTGGCGTCGCGGACGATGATGGGGTTGCCGCGGTTGGGTCGGATGGTGACGTTTTGGAGGTTGATGTTGCGGACGTGGCGGAGCTCGAGGCCGGTGCGGGTGGCGGTGATGTGGAGGTTTTCGAGTTGGACGTTTTCGATGGGGGCTTCGGGCAGGCCGATGATGAGGCCGGCGTTTTCGTAGCAGGAGGCGGTGAGGTTGCGGAGGAGGATGTTGCGGTATTTCGGGGTTTCGGGGGTGACGGGTTGGGCTGTGTCCTCGGTGGGGATGCGGGGGTAGTAGGCGGTGAAGGTGATGGCTCGTTCGACGTTGGTCATCCGGATGTCTTCGTAGACGAGGTCTTCGACGGGGCCGCCGCGGCCGCGGTGGGATTTGATGCGGATGCCGTTTTCGGTGTTTTGGAAGGAGCAGCCGCGGACGAGCAGTCGGCGCACGCCGCCGACGGTTTCGCTGCCGATGGAGAGGCCGTGTCCGCGGAAGAACCGGCAATGGACCACGGTGATGTCTTCCGAGCCGAACGGGCGGTCTGGGAGGCGTCGGCCGGATTTGATGGCGATGTTGTCGTCGCCGACGTCCATGAGGCAGTTGGTGATGACGACGTGGCGGCTGAGGCTGGGGTCGATGCCGTCGGTATTGGCGGCTTGTTCGGGGGCGAGGACCTTGACGTTTTCGATCCGGACGTTTTCGCATTCGACCGGGACGAAGTGGAAGGTGGGAGCGTTTTGGAGGGTGATGCCGCTGAGCAGGACGTTACGGCAGCGG
This sequence comes from Limisphaera ngatamarikiensis, assembly GCF_011044775.1. Lineage (NCBI taxonomy): Bacteria > Pseudomonadati > Verrucomicrobiota > Verrucomicrobiia > Limisphaerales > Limisphaeraceae > Limisphaera > Limisphaera ngatamarikiensis. The sequence continues at coordinate 88,197 of NZ_JAAKYA010000082.1, forward strand.
GTGAGGACGATGAGGCGGGGTCGGGGCAGGGTGTAGCCGGGTTGGCGGCGCCGGGCTTCCTCGGCGGCGGGCCACCAGACGTCGCCGGAGCCGTCCACGGTTCCCTGGCCGGTGATGGTGATGTTGGTGAGGTTCTGGCCGCTGATGAGGGGGAGGAAATCGCTGCTGCTTTTGGCCTGGAGCCAGTCACCGGGTTCTTTCATGAAGTCGCGGCGTTCGCGTGTGGCGCGGAGGGTGGCGCCTGCTTCGAGGAGGAGGGTGATGTGGCTGTGGAGGGTGAGTGGCTGGCAGAGGTAATCGCCGGGGGGCACGCGGACCAGGCCGCCGCCGGCGGCGGCGCAGGCGTCCAGGGCCTGTTGGATGGCGCGGGTGTCGAGGGTACGCCCGTCGCCCCGGGCGCCGTAGTCCCGGACGTTCCATTCTTGCGGGGGTCCGGGGGTTGCGGGGGCGGGTTGGATGAGAATTGTGAGGAGGAGCAGGGCGATGAGGGCGGCGGGTGGCCGGGTTGGGTCGGGTGCGGGTGGGTGGCAGGTGCTGGTTTTCACGGGTTTCCGGCTTTGGTGTGGGTTGTGGATGGGTTTGGGTTTATTTGGCCAGGCTTTCCCGAAACTGTTTGGGGGACATGCCGACGGCGTGTTTAAAGGCGACGCAGAAGCTGTTGGTGCTCTGGTACCCGCAGGCGCGGGCGATGACGTCGAGTTTGTCGTCGGTTTCGGCCAGGAGTTTACGGGCGCGTTCGATTCGGACGCGGTGGAGTTCCTGGCCCGGGGTACGGCCGAGGTGTTCGACGAAGGCCTTGTGGAGTGCGCGGCGGGACATGGCGGCGACCTCGACGAGGTCTTTCACGGAGATGGGTTCGTGGCTGTGTTCCCAGATGAAGCGGAGGCTGCGGGCGACGCCGGGGTGAGGGACGGCGAGGAGGTCGCTGCTTTTGCGGACGACGACGCCGGCGGCGGGGATGCGGATGGGTTTGGTGGGTGGTTTGCGGCCGTTCATGAGTTGGTCGAGGAGTTCGGCGCCGCGGTAGCCGAGGAGTTCGAGGTTGGTATCGACGCTGGAGATGGGGGTTTGCATGGCGTCGGGGGCCAGGAGGTAATTTTCGGCGCCGCAGATGGCGACTTCATCGGGGACTTTGAGGCCGGCGAACTCGCAGGCTTCCAGGACGTCGAGGGCGTGCTGGTCATTGGCGGCGAAGACGGCGACGGGTTTGGGGGCGCGCCGGAGTTTGGTGGCCAGCCAGAGGCGTTTGCGGGACCATTGTTCGCGGTCCTGGCGGAACCAGGAGGATTCGTACCATTTGAGCCAGAGGCAGGAGTATCCGGCCTCGGCGAGGGCGGCCTGGAAGCCCTGGCCGCGTTCTTCGTAGGACCAGTTGGGGGAGTCGCTGTAGAAGATGAAGTTTTTGAAGCCGCGGGAGAGGAAATGTTCGGCGACGAGTTGGGCGGCGTGGGCGTGGTCTTCGAGGACGCGGGGGAACCGGAGGTGGGGGCGGCGGTAGCTGAAGTCCACGGTGGGCTTGTTCAGGCGTTCGACGAACTCGGCCAGTTCGTCCCAGGCTCCGAGCCAGGCGAGGACGCCGTCGCCCTCCCAGCCCCAGGGCAGGACTTTTTCGCGGGCGAGGTTGGCGGAGAGGGACCAGCCGTGTTCCTCGGCGTATCGTTCGATGCCGCGGTGGAGGCGGTAATCGTACCAGCCGAGCGCGACCAGGACGCGCCGCGAGCGTTTATCGCGTTTTGTGCCGTGTTTCATGGCCGCTGTCCCGGGAGGTGGTTCCGGATGGTTCCGGCGCCCGTAGGGGGTGGCCTCTGTGCCCCAGGGGGCCGGAGACAGCCGGACCGGTTGAGAGGGACCGTTCCGGGACCGGCTGGCGTGGTGGGCCGGGGCCGGTGACGGTCCGACTCGTGGTTGAATGTGCCCGGGCCGGGGGGACACGGCAAGACCCGGCTGAGGGGTTTCAGACGCCGCTGAATGCGGCGAAGCCGCCGTCCACGGGCACGACGACTCCGGTGACGAACCCGGCGGCTTCGTCGCTGACCAGCCAGAGGAGGGTGCCGATGAGGTCGCAAGGTTCGCCGAACCGGCCCATGGGTGTATGGGCGAGGATGGTGCGGGCCCGGGGCGTCCAGGTGCCGTCGGGTTGGAGCAGGAGCGAGCGGTTTTGTTCGGTGACGAAGAAGCCCGGGGCGATGGCGTTGACGCGGATGCCGACCTTGGAGAAATGGACGGCCAGCCACTGGGTAAAGTTGCTGACGGCGGCCTTGGCGGCGGAGTAGGCCGGGATTTTGGTCAGGGGCCGGAAGGCGTTCATGGACGAGATATTGATGATGACGCCGCGGCCTTTGGCGGCCATTTCGCGGGTGAAGGCCTGGGTGGGGAGCAGGGTGCCGAGGAAGTTGAGGTTGAAGACGAACTCGACGCCCCGGGGGTCGAGGTCGTAGAAGGTAACGACCTCTTTTTGGGCTGCCTGGAGGTCTTCGGGTCGGAGGTGTTCGAAGGTTGTGGTGCCTTTGGGGTGATTGCCGCCGGCGCCGTTGATGAGGATGTCGATGGGGCCGAGTTGGCGTTTGACGGTTTCGTTGGCGGCGGCGAGGCTGTCGGGTTGGAGGACGTCGCATGCCACGGCCAGAGCGGTGCCGCCTTCCTGTCGGATGAGTGAGGCGACGGTTTCGGCGGCTTCTTGTTTGAGGTCGGCGACGGCCACGCGGGCGCCGCAGGCGGCCAGAGCGCGTGCCATGACGCTACAGAGGACACCGCCACCGCCGGTGATGAGGGCCACACGATCTTGCAGGTTGACGTGGAATGGAAGTTGTAGGTTTGCCATAAACCGGGTTCAAGCGAAGCGACCGCGCCAGGCCCAGAGGCCCAGTGCGGGGTTGGAGATGAAAAAGACCTTTTCGCCGTCGGGTAAGGTGTTCCAGCCGTCGCGGAGGCGGTCGGGCGGATACCGTTGGAGCATGGTGTTGAGGTCGGCGTATTCGAAGCCGACGCCCTCGATTTCCCGGCGGGAGAGGTGTCCGGGGCAATAGATGATGCGGAAGCGGCCTTCGGAGCTGCCGTGGATGAGGTGGGCGGCGGCGCTGAGGTTGGCCTGGAGTTCGGGTTGTTCGCGGACGGCCCGGAGGGTGGCCGGGGTGCCGCGGTACCCGTATTTGCGGATGAGCCGGTCGATTTCCGGGTCTTCACCGAACTCGCGCAGGCCGGGTGCCAGGACGATGAGTTCGCCGCCATCGGCCATGGCCATGCGGGTGCGGTAGATGCTTTTGTTGCCGAGCCAGGTGCTTTTGAACTCGGCGGGGTCGAGGTAGACCACCACTTTGCGCAGGGGTTCATCGACCATTTCGAAGTTGACCCGGAGTGAGAGGGCGGCGGCTTTTTCGAATCCGGAACGGTCGTCGCTGATGAAGAGGCCGCGGATGTGGAGGCGGCCGTCCTCGCCGCGGCTGACGACGGTGTGGATGTAGACGACGGGCAGGTGTTTGAGGAAATGTTCGGAGGCGTAATCGAGGATGCGGCGGACGGGGGTGTCGGCCCGACCCATCATGCGTTCCATGCCGTAGGCGGCGCCGATGAAGTGGCTTTTGTTGATGCCCTCGGCGCCGCCGGTGCCCACGAAGAGGTTTTTGTTGTAGCTGGCCATGCCGATGACCTCGTGGGGTACGACCTGTCCGATGGAGAGGACGAGGTCGTGGTTGCCTTCCCAGATGAGGCGGGCCAGTTGGGCGGGCCAGGCGAAGTCGACGGCGCCTTCGGAGACCTGGCGGACGAATTCGGCCGGGACCTCGCCGATGGTGACGACGCCGGTGCGCCAGTTGTGGACCCGGAAGAGTTCGGGCGGGACCCCGGCGTACATTTCGGCGATTTGTTGGGGGGTCATGGGGCTGTGCGTGCCTAGGGCGGGCAGCACGTCGACCAGGCGCGGTCCGTAGTATTCGTAGACCAGGCGGGTCAGGAGACCTGCTTGGGAGTGGAAGCGGGTGAAATCCGGCGGTACCACTAGGACGCGCCGGCGCGGACCGAGACGGTCCAGCGCGGCGAACAGTGCCTGGCGCAGTTCCGGTTCGGTCAACCTGGCCGTGGCTGATCCCAGTTCGCAGTACAGCATGTGAGCACCCAAAAAGCTTCGATAGTGCCCAGCCTACACGGGATGGGCGTTGGGAAAAATGACGATTTTGTGCTCGGCACCCGTGGATTTTTGCACGGTGGTTTGGGGGTGGTGGCCGGGGCGGGTGCGGGGCTGTGGCGGGCGGTTTGCGGGGTGCGGCGGCGGCCGGCCCGGATTTACCGGCCGGTGTCGGCCCCGGACCATTCCCTGCCATTGACGATGATTTTCAGGCCTGCGTGGGACGGGTTGGGTTGGAAGGTGGCCTTGACGCCGGGCGGCACGGTGTAGTGGACGGTGAGGGTGGAAGCGTCGCGGCGCCAGGAGACCTCGACGGGCCCGCGGATGGTGGCGGTGCGGCCCTCGGCCCAGGTGAGGTCGAACAGGCGCGGGCTGATGATGACCTCGGAGGCGCCGGGGGCGGCGGGTTGGATGCCGAGTATGAGTCGGTTGAGGTAGTAGACGGGTGCGGAGGACCATGCGTGGCAGTGGCTGCGGGTGGGGAATCGGCCGCCGCCGGTGGTGCCGGTGGGGAAACTTTCCCATGCGGTGGTGGCTCCGGCCTCGAGCATGGGCAGGTAATGCCGATAGATTTCGGCGAGGATGAGGTCCTGGAGGCCGAGTTTTTCGAGGGCCTCGTAGAGGTAGAGTGCGGCGAAGGGGGAACCTACGAGGACCATGTCGGGGGGTGGATTGGTGAGGTTGCGGATGGCGGCGGCGCGTTGTTCGGGTGGGACGACGTCGAAGAGGAGGGCCAGGAAACTGGTGTGTTGGCTGATGACGGGGCTGAGGGAACCGTCGTCGTGGAGGGCGTCGGCGTAGGCGCCGCGTTGGGGCAGCCAGAGCCGCTGGATGCCGCGGGTGAGGCGGTTGCGCCACTGGTGGAGCTCGGGGGTGTGGGTGGAATCGCCGAGGACGTCGGCGGTGCGGAGGGCGGCGTCGATGGCGCCCGCCATGAGGAGGGAGTTGTGGAGGACGGTTTGGCGGTTTTGATCGAGGTTGACCCAGTCAAAGAAGTTCCAGAACGGCGCGGAGAACAGGTCCTGGTTGTTGAGGAACCGGGCTGCGCCCTGGAGGTTACGGATCATGGCCGGGTAGGTCTGTCGGAGCCAGTCGCGGTCGCCGGTTTCCCAGTAATAGTCCCAGGCGGCGATGCCCCAGAGGAAGCTCCAGGCCGGGATGAGGACGTCCCAGGAGGAGGGTGTCTGGCAACCGGCGATGGGGAATCGCTCGAGGGACTCTGCGGTGAGGCGGATGCAGCGACGGGCCAGGTCGTGGGCACCGAAGATGCCGTAGGCGAAGAGGGCTTCGTTGCGTGCGTCACCGACCCAATGGGTTTGTTCGTAGAGCGGGCAATCGGTGAAGGTGTCTTCCATGCAGAGTTTGAGGGTGCGGGCGGAGATGTTCCAGATTTCGGTGAGGCGCGCGTCGCTGCAGCGGAAGGCGCCGCGGTATTCGACGGGGTAGGTGGCTTCGACGATGCCGGCGTAACGGATGCGGACGGGGTTGTGGAAGTTGCGCAGGGTGAGGAAGACGTATCGGCCGGAGCGACGCTGGACGGAGGTGTATTGGTTGCGGCCGGCGCGGGTGATGTAGCGCAGGGCGTTGCGGTTGCCCCAGGACCACTGGATGCGTCCGTCGGGTGCGATGTATTCGACGGCGGCCATGTCCACGATCACGCCCGGGTCCGCCTGGAGGTCGAAGGTCCAGTAGCCCACCCGTTGTTCGCCGAGGTCCAGGAGCAGTTCGACGTCGCCGCGCGGGCCGGGGTGGATGACGGTGGTTTCGGCGTTGTCGTGGAGCATGGCGGCGGGGTGCTCGAGGGTGACGGGGGTGTCTTCCAGGATCTGGCGGGACGGGAACCGCCAGAAGATGTCTTCAACGAACATGGTTTCCGGCGGCAAGGTTTTGCACCGGGTTCCCAGCGTCTCGCGGAGGCGCGGGATGTTGGTGACGGTTTGGAGCCACCGATCGGTTTGTTCCTCGTAGGAGCGGGCCAGCCGGGCCAGGTGCGGGTCGAGATCGCTGAATTGCACCCAGAGCAGGTCGTTGGTGGCGTGGGCGAATTCGGGGAGCTCGATGAAGACCCACGGGTTGGGGGCCCGGGGATCGAGCGGATTGACCAGTTGATACCCTTCGGGTTCGAGGAACCGGACGGCTTTTTCCTTGTCGTGACCGAAGAGGCGGCGTGGGAAGCCGAGCAGGAGATGTTGTCCGGGGGCCAGTTCCAGGTCACCTTCCACGGGCCGGCCGTTGAGGGAGAGTTTCATGCCCTCGTTTCGGATGCGGGCGCGGGTGGGTTGGCGGACTTCGAGGAGGGTGGCCATGCCGAAGCCGCAACTGGTGTGGTGGTTGGCTTCGATGAGGCCGGGGTTGACGAGTCGGGCGGCCGGCACGCAGAAGTTCCAGCCTTCGGCCCGGACGGTGCGGGCGTGGAGGAGGGTTTTGAATGCGGCCGGTGTACGGGTCAGCAGGGCGACGTCGCGGGGGCGCAGGTCCTGCCATGGGCCGCCCGTGGCGGGAAACAACACGCGGGCCGGTCGGAACCGGAGGGGTTCGGCCTCGCGTGCATCGAACCATTCGCAGGGTCCCATCTGAATGCTGATTTTCGGCGTGCGCGGCAGCAGGGCGGGGAAGAGGGCCACTTCCCAGGACCGGTCGGTGCCGAGGGTGAGGGTTCGACCCGAAGCGGTTTGGAGGTCGAGTTGGGCCAGCAAACCGGCCTGTTGGGGGATGCGGTGGAAATCGCCGACGCCGAAGTACCGTGCCAGGACGCGGATTTCGTTGGGGCCGGGTTGGAGGTACGGTGTGACGTCCAGGACGTCGTACTGGTAGTGGTTGGGCCAGCTTCGGCACGGGCCGTCGTTGACCCATGTGCCGTTGATCCAGAGCCGGTACCAGCTGTCTGCGGTGATGCGGAGGGTGGCGCGCCGGACGGGTTCGAGTCGGACCGTTTTGCGGGCGAGGATGGCCTGGTTGTACGCGTGAACGTCACCGTCGCGGGCCCAGATCCATTGAGCCACCCACGGTTGGTCCGGACCGGGTGCGGTTGCGTGAGCCTGTGGCTGAACGGGTGGCGTGGGGGCGGCGATGAGGGTGGAGCTGCAGCCCAGCAGGGCGAGGAGGAACCGGAGGAGTTGGATCGGCCCGCGTTGCATGGGCCCATGTAGGCCCGGGTTTCCCGGCGGGTCAAGCCCGACCGTGCACCTGATGATGGCGTTGATCTGCCCCGAAGGGGATATGGTCGGTTCCGGGGGGCGTTTGAGGGAACCGATTGCCCTGCTCCATTGGGTTCAAAGGGGGCACGAGAACATCATGGCTCCGGTTCAGCGGGCATTAGGACGAGGTTGAGTGGTGGTGGGGTTTGGCGCGGGGCGGGTTGCCGGTGGATGTTTTGTTGGCGGGGGCCTGGTTTCGGGAGGGGTTGGGGGGCGTCGGGGTTTGCGACTTAACCGGCGCAGGGCGGATTTGCGCGGCACGGGCGGCTTGTCGTGGGGCCCGCTGCCGGTTAGGCTCCGGGGTGCGGGCTTGGAATGGGTCCGGGCCCGAACAGAACCGCTCAACCGAGGACGTCATGAAACCATCACGTTTGTTGTTTCCGGGGTTTGTTCTGGGGATGGGAGTTTTGGGGTGGTGCTCGGCGGTGGGGGCCGAGTTTCCGCCGAGCGGACCGGATCCGCGGTGGATTCCGCACGACCGGACGCGGCCGCGCCCGCCGGTGATTGTGCCGGCGACGCCCAGCACGCAGGCCGAGCCGGGTCGGCCTCCGTCGGATGCGGTTGTGTTGTTTGACGGGAAGGATTTGTCGGCGTGGTGTGCGATGGACGGTTCGCCCTCGAAGTGGGTGGTGCGGGATGGTTACATGGAATGCACGCCGGGCAGTGGTTATATACGGACCCGTCGGTGTTTTGGGGACGTGCAGCTGCACCTTGAATGGGCGGCGCCGGCCAAGCCGCAGGGGTCGGGTCAGGGCCGGGGCAACAGCGGCCTGTTTTTCGGGTTGGATCGCTACGAGGTTCAGATTCTGGACTCGTACGAGAACGAGACCTATGCGGACGGCCAGGCCGGGGCGATTTACGGGCAGTATCCGCCGCTGGTGAACGCCTCGCGCCCGCCGGGCGAATGGCAGACCTATGATGTGGTTTATCTGGCGCCGCGGTTTGACGGGGAGGGCCGGCTGGTGAGCCCGGCGCGGTTGACCGTCTTTCACAACGGGGTGTTGATTCACTACCATGTGCCGCTGACCGGTCCGACCCAGTGGATCAACCGTCCCCCGTACGGTGCGCATCCGGAGAAACTGCCGATCAGCCTGCAAGACCACGGGAATCCGGTCCGGTTCCGTAACATCTGGGTGCGCGAGTTGGGGCCGCCCTCGAAGCCGGAGTACATGTTGTCGCGAAGTTTGCTGGACCGGTACGCGGGCCGGTACGACCAGCTCACGATCAGCCGCGAGGGGGACCATCTGGTGGCGCGGATCGGGGGTGAATCAGTGGTTTTGTACGCCGAGTCGGAGACGAAGTTTTTTGGGAAATCCACGGACTTGCAGATCGAGTTCAAGCCCGGTCCGGACGGTGAGGTGAACGAGTTGATCTGGTCGGTGGGTGAGGGGGCCAATCGCGCGACACGGCGTCGGTAGGATTGGGACTCGTTTTGTGAGCCGGGTTTGGGCCGGTCCGGCCGCGCTGGCGGCGGGTTGGAGGGGTTTTGGTGGGTTGGGCGCGGCGCCGGGCCGGCGGGTTCCACGGGTTGGTTGAACCTGCAAGTGCCGCGGCGGTTGGTTTGGTTCCGGCTGCTGTGGACCGTGGGTGGTTGTGGCGGCTTTGCGGTCGCAGAGATGGGGCTGCGGGGCCGGCGGTGGCTGCGCCCTTTTGAGGAGTGTTGGGCGGTGGGGGAGCCTTGTTGTCAGGCGGTGGTGTTTTCGGCGGTTTTGGTGGCTGTGGGGGTGCCTGGAGTTTGACCGTCCAGACAGGCACGCACGGCGGTGGCGAGCCTGGTGGGTGTGAATGGCTTGGGTAGAAATGCGCCGGGCAGTTGGTTGATTTCACTGCCGACGACCTCCTGGCTGTAACCGCTGGAGAAGAGCACCTTGAGGTCGGGCCGGTCCTTTCGGAGCTCGGCCACCAGTTGGGTGCCGCTGATTCCGCCGGGCATGACCATGTCGGTGATCACCAGGTCGATCTGGTTGCGGTGTTGTTTCCAGAGTTGCAGTGCCTCGCGGCCGTTGGCGGCGGCGAAGACCTGGTAACCGAGCCGGCGCAGTCCATTGGTGAGCATGACGCGCAATGGGGCTTCGTCTTCGACGGCGAGGATGGTTTCTTTGCCGCGGGGCACGCTTTGGGGCTGGTCCGTCCGGGCGGCGCTCTTGCGCGGCGCGGGTTGCAGGGCCGGGAAGTAGATGCGGAAGGTGCTACCCTTGCCGGGCTGGCTTTCGACTTCGATCCAGCCGTTGTGTTGTTTGACGATGCCGTAGACGGTGGCCAGGCCGAGCCCGGAGCCCTTGCCGAAGGGCTTGGTGGTGAAGAAGGGTTCGAAGATGCGTTGGAGGGTTTCCGGGTCCATGCCGATTCCCGTGTCGGTGACCGTGAGGCAGACGTGACGGCCCGGCACGGCATCGGCCCAGCGTTGGAGGTGTGTGTCGGTGATCTCCGTGGTTTCGGTTCGAACGATGAGGGCCCCGCCGTTGGGCATGGCATCGCGGGCGTTGACGGCCAGGTTGACGATGACCTGTTCGAGCATGCCCGGGTCGGCGTGGATGGGGGCGAGGGCGGGGTCGAGCTGCAGGACCAATTCGATGTGCTCACCCAGGAGGCGACGGAGCATTTTGACCATGTCATGGACCACCTCGTTGAGGTTGGTGGGCCTGGCCTGCATGATTTGTTTGCGGCTGAAGGCCAGCAGTTGGCGGGTGAGATTGGCGGCGCGTGTGGCAGCCTGCTGGATTTCCTGGACGGAATCGCGCACGGCGGCCGGCAGGTTTTCCTCGGAGAGGAGCAAACCGGTGTGGCCCAGGATCACGGTCAGGACGTTGTTGTAATCGTGGGCGACGCCGGCTGCCAGTTGACCGACCGACTCCAGACGCTGCATCTGGCGGAGTTGCCGTTCCAGTTGCCGGCGCTCGGACAGGTCGCGGCCGATGCATTCGAATCCCACGAGCTCGCCGTTGCGGTGGAGGGGCTGCGGATGCAGTTCCAGGATACGTTCCCTGCCGTTCCGAGGGGCCAGGCGGACTTCGAAGGGTGCGCAGGGCCGGTTCTCCCGGAGGGTGCGCAAGGCCTGTTCCCATCGGGGCCGATCCTCCGGGTGGATGAGCTCGGCGAAGCTTGTGTTGTGGAGGGTTTCCCGTGGTTGATCGAATGCCTTTTCGGCCGCGCGGTTCACGGCGGTGAGGCGGCCGTTGAGGTCGAGCATCAGGACGGCGTCGCCGGCGTTTTCGAACAGGTCTTCGTAGCGTTGCTTCAGTTCGAGCCGGGCACGGAACTGTTCCTCCAGTTGTTGGGTTTGCGCCCGGACCTTGCGTCGGAGGGTCAGGCTCCAGGCCAGGCCCAATGCTGCGGCCGTGGCCGTGACTGCGCCGATCCAGGCCAGATGCTGTCGCGTCAGCCAGGGCGGTTCGGAGACCAGGCGCAGATCGGCCGTGGCGGCGGTCATGATGCGGACCGATCGCGGTCGTCCCCATTCGTCGGTTTGGCGCCGGCAGACGCCGGTGACGGCCACCTGGCTGCCTGGTTTCCATGCGGCGAGGGATTTGGCTGCGCGCTCGGGGAGGTAGACGTGGAGCAATTGGCCGGCGTCGTCCAGCAGCAGGTACGGACGGCCCGATGTGGCCTGGTTTTCGACGAGCGTGCCCTGGACCATGACGCGGCGGGCCTCAAGTTCAGGGCTGAGCAGGGCCGTGGCCGTGGCCTTGATGGGGTCGGGCAGAGGCCCCTTGCCGATGACGCGGGCCTTTGCCTGTTCCATGGTGGCCGATCCGATTCCTGCGGTGGGGAAGCCCAGGATCTCGACCTGATCACCCGGGCCGGGAACAGGCTCCGGCACCTGCAGCCACAAACCGCCGGTGCCATCTTCCACGGCCATCCATCCGTTGGTTTGGGCGAAGGTGACCACGGCGCGAATTTTGGTGAGAGCCGGCGCACTCCGGCGACCGGGCGCGGTGAGGAGTTCCCGGATGGGGGTGACGGGGCGATCCCAGGGGTCCCGCGGCACCGGTTCCTGGAACTCGAGGAATGTTTCGCCGGGGATGTGCAGGGTGACGCCGGTCAACTGGCGCAGGGCGTTGAAGCGGGAGCCCACCACGCCCCGGGCCCGGACTTCCAATCCGATCCACGCCTCGGGAACCGGCCGCTCACCCCACCCGGGGATCCATGCCTGGATTCCGCTGCGGGGCGTATGCAATTCCAATTCGAGGTTGGGTCCGACGCGGCGTGCGGCCCGGATTTGGGCCTGGAGTTCGCACCATGTGGCGTCGAGCAATCCTGAGAACAGGGACAGTTCCCGTGCCGGAGCGGGGCGGAGGGGCTCGCCGTGGCCCAGCAAGGTAACCCTGGCCTGTTCAATGACCGGCGCATAGCCTCCGGGGCCGGTGACGCCCTGGACCCGAACGCGGTCGCCCGGGCGCAGGGGTGCCGGTGGTTCGGCGCATTGGACGTAAATGCCGGAGTCCTCTTGTTGGACGAACAACACCCCCCAGTTGGGGTCGTGATAGGTGACGACGGCTTCGAGAAGGACGGGGGCACGGGCGGAGGCTTGTTCCGGTGTCAGGGCACGGATTTCTGCGATGGAGCGGAAGACGCGGTTGGTGGGAGCGCCGTCGGTTGGGAGGGAGGGCTCGCGGAGGCGGAACACGGCTTCTTCCAAGCGGACCTCGTTGGTTCCGTGGAGAACCGGGAATCCTGCGGCCTCAACCCGGCTGCCATTGGTCAGGACGAGGGGGAGGGTACTTTGCACCAGGATCCGGCCGGTTCCGTCGGAGAGGACGAACGATTGGCCGACCACCTGATCGTAGGCGCGGCCCCGAACGCGCCGGAGGGAAAGCACCTGTTTCTGGTTTAGGGTGGCCTGGAGCCCGGCGACCGTGCTGATGGGCGCTTCAAATGGGTCTTCGGGCGTGGCCAGCACAACCTGGACGTCCTCCAAGCCCTTGACAAGAACTTCCAAGGGAAGCAGGCCTTCGCCCTTTTGGCTGCTGGGGACCCGCAGTCCGATCACCCGAATCGTGTCATAGAGCAAGGGCGTGAGCGTCTCCGGAGGGGCTTGTCGGAGGTAAACGCGCAGGCGGCCCACGCCCGTGTCCAGGAGGATCATGCCCCGTTGACCGGCCCAGGACTCAACCGCACGAGCCACGCCTCCAATGGAGATCCGCTTGAGGTCGTTCAGGTTGTTGGTCAGTTGATGCCACGGCAACTGGACCGGGTCGGGTAACCGGCCCGGGCCCAGCACCTCCACGTACATCTGCGCGATGCGACGGCTGTTGCCCGACAAGTAGGTGGTGCCCGTGACACGGACGCGGTCGCCGGCCCCGCAACCGTTGAGGTCTCCGGTGGGCTCGAGGAAGGTGGCCCCGGTTTCGTCCTGCAAGTAGAACAGCCGCCAATCCGGGTCCTCGTAGAGTACGACCCCTTCCAACCGGACCGGCAGACCGTGAGCGAATTCTTCGATCGGCACGGAATAGAATTGCAGGACCGAGGTGATCGGGGCGGGCGGGTTGGGCCCGTTTCCGGCATCGGCCCGGTGCCATGACCCCAACCAGAGGATCAGAGCGCACGCCAGCGGTCTGACCCGGTCGTGAAAGCTGCAGCTCTTCATGCGCACGTCCGGCGGTTGGCCCTCGCTTGCGAGGTCCAAGCCCGTTCATCGGCTGAATGCGGGAAAACTTGAGCCCTTCAAGCCGGTTTTTGGGGGCCGGGTAGGGCTCGTTGGTTTCAAAAGGGGTGGCAAGAGGGTGGGCCCGGGGGGGGTCCGGCCGTTGGGGGAGCCGGGTGGGACGGGGCATGCCATGTGCCTGAGGGAGGGTCAGTTTCGGGGTGACTGCTCGGGCGGGGCTGTGTCGAACCGGCTGCCAAAGGACCGGGCAAGGAGAGCACGGGCGGCGGGGACCGGCTGTGCGGTCGGGGTCACGGCGCGGCCGTGGGAGACAGGCGCGTGGTGGGTTGAAGGCTGAGAGGTCCTCGAGCTTGGGGACCGGCCGGGTCGGGCGAGGGGGTGTATCCGGCTGGTTGGGTTTGGCGGGGTTGGTTGGGATTGGCGGGGTGATGGGTCGGGGATTTGCGGTGTTTTTTCGAAAAGGCTTGGCAGGGGCGGCGGACACGGTTTTACTCTGGGCCGGGGCACGCGGTCGGAGCCTGGGAACCCCGGACCGCGGCCGTCCCAAGCCAAACCAATCACCAGCAAACCAACCAATTGCTTATGTCAAAGAGACCTCTGAATGTCGGCCTGGTCGGTGGTGGACGCGGCGCGTTCATCGTCCATCCCCATCAGCGAGCGATCAACATGGACGGCACCCGGCGGGTCACGGCCGGGGCGTTGTTCCCGGATCCGAAGATTGCGTTGGAAGAGGCAGCGAACTGGGCCTATCCCATTCGCGGCTACGGCTCCTACGACGAGATGATCGCGGCCAATGCCTCGTTACCGGACGAGGAGAAGCTGGACTATATTTTGATCGTCACGCCGAATCATGTGCATTTTGACCCGGCCATGAAGGCGTTGAAGGCCGGGATTCCGGTGTTTTGTGAAAAGCCGCTGTGCCTGAATCTCAAGGAGGCCAACGCCCTGGTGAAGGAGGTGCGGAAGCGTAACATCCCGTTCGGCGTGGCCCACACGTATTTGGGGCACTGGACGACCCGGCTGTCCCGGTTCATTGTGCGCAGCGGTCTGATCGGCGAGGTTCGCTGGGTGGACAGCTACTACCTGCAGGGCTGGCTGGCCACGAAGCTGGAGGCTACGGGTCAACAACAGGCCTCGTGGCGGGTGGACCCCAAACGGGCCGGCGTTTCAGGCTGCGGAGGCGACATCGGGACGCACGCGCTGATGCATCTGCGGTATGTCACCGGTCTGGAGGTGACGCATGTCAGTGCGCAGCTGGAGACCTTCGTGGAAGGGCGTCCTTTGGACGACCATTTCACGGTCTATTGCCGGCTCAACAACGGTGGCAAGGCCCTGGTCCGGGCCTCGCAGATCTGCATCGGCCACAAGAACGATCTCGGCATCCTGATCGCCGGGACGAAGGGCACGGTGGAATGGCGTCAGGAGGAGCCGGAGAAACTGGTGGTGTACCTGAACGGGCAACCCGACCGGGTGTATTGGCGGGGTGCGGTGACGCCGGGCGACGGGTTCCTGCCCAAGGATATGCCGGCGGATCTGCTGGCCGAAGTGACCATTCCCAGTGGGCATCCCGAAGGGTTCCACGACGCCTTTGCCCGGTTGCACCGCTGTTTTGAGGCGGATGTGCGGGCGTGGAAGGAGGGCAAACCGTTCCAGTGCGACGGGTCCAAGTACGCCAATGTCGAGGACGGCTGGATGGGGATTGCCTTCCTTGAGACCTGCGTCAAGAGCAGCAAGAACAAGGGCGCCTGGACGGCCATGCCCAAGAAGATCTGAGCGCCGTGGAGTTGCGACGGCCCGTGACCGGGGTGGGTTGCGGGCCGTTTTTCTTTTCGATGCATGCGGGGCGGGTGCCGGTCCGGGTTCGGTTGGTCGGGCGATTCCGGGCATTCGGTTGGGGTGGGGTTGGCCCGGGTTGCAGCCCTGCGGCTGAGCGGGCGTGGGGGTGCTGTCGGCCGGTGCCCTGTCCCCGGGTCCGGCGCGGGGCCGGAACCCGGGGGGCGCTTGTTGCATGCGCGGGAAAAAGCGTTTGACCCGCGGGGCGGGATGCGACTACTTTTGCCGCGGTATGAATGGTTGGCTGAACCTGCTGCTGTTGTCGGGCGCGCTGCGTGGCCGCGGCGCGGCGGCAGGGTTTTGAGTTTTCCGAATGATGGAATTTCGATGAAACCCCGCTGCCGCCCGGCAGCGGGGTTTCCGTTTTCCCGTTGACCGGAGCCCGGCAGCCCAACTTTGAACGAGCCATGTTGAAAGAACCCTGGACCAAGTATCAGCCGTTTCCGCCGGTGCATTTGCCGGATCGCCAGTGGCCGAACCGTGTGCTGACGCGCGCGCCAATCTGGTGCAGCGTGGACCTGCGCGACGGCAACCAGGCGCTGGCGATTCCGATGAACGTCAGCCAGAAGCTGGAGATGTTTCACACGCTGGTGAAGATCGGGTTCAAGGAGATCGAGGTGGGGTTCCCCTCGGCCTCCAACACCGAGTTCACCTTTAACCGGCGGTTGATCGAGGAGAATCGGATTCCGCCCGATGTATGGATTCAGGTGTTGGTGCAGGCGCGGGAGGACCTGATCGAGCGGACGATCGAATCGCTGGTGGGCGCGCGGCGGGTGATCATTCACATGTACAACTCCACCTCCCCGGCGCAGCGCCGCGTGGTGTTCAACATGACCAGGGACCAGATCATCCAGATGGCCATGCGGGGCGCCCGGATGATCAAGGAACGCCTGCCGCGGCTCAAAGGAACCGAGGTCCGGTTCCAGTATTCGCCGGAGAGTTTTTCCGCCACCGAGGTTGAATTTGCCAAAGAGGTGGCCGAGGCGGTGATGGAGGTGTGGCAACCGACGCCGGAGAACAAGATGATTTTGAACCTGCCGGACACGGTGGAGGTGGCCATGCCCAACGTGTACGCCGACCAGGTGGAGTGGATCTGCCGGAACATCCGCAACCGCGAGTCGCTCATCATCAGCGTGCACACGCACAACGACCGTGGGACCGGCACGGCCAAAACGGAGCTGGCGTTGCTGGCCGGGGCGGAGCGGGTGGAGGGCACGTTGTTCGGCAATGGCGAACGTACGGGCAACCTGGACATTGTGACCGTGGCGCTGAACATGTACATGCACGGGATCGATCCCGGGCTGGACTTCAGCGACATCAACCGGTTGCGGGAGGTGTACGAGCGTTGCACCGGGATGACAGTGCCGCCGCGGCATCCCTACGCCGGCGAGCTGGTCTTCACCGCCTTCAGCGGATCGCATCAGGACGCCATTCGCAAGGGCCTGCGCGAATGGAACGAAGGCCGGCGACAGTATTGGGATGTGCCCTATCTGCCGATTGACCCGCGCGACATCGGTCGCCAGTACCGGGAAGTGATCCGCGTCAACAGTCAGTCCGGCAAGGGCGGCGTGGCCTACCTGTTGGAGAACGAGTATGGGATCGAGCTGCCGAAGGAATTGCAACGCGAGTTTGGTCCGATTGCCAACGACGAGGTGGACCGTCTCGGGCGCGAGGTGAGCGGCGCGGAATTGAAGGCGATGTTCTGGCGGGAGTATGTGGAGCGGACGGAGCCCTGGGAACTGGTCAATTTCGAGTCGCACGGCCGGGACGGCAAGGTCGAGTGTGTGGCGCACCTGAAGCGGAATGGGGAACCGGTGGAGGTGCGCGGGCAGGGGAACGGACCGCTGGCGGCGCTGGTGCACGGGTTGGTGGCCAGCGGTGTGCCGCGGTTTGAAATTGTGCACTACAGCGAGCACGCCCTGAGTGCGGGGGAGGAGGCCAGCGCCATTGCCTACATCCAGATCCGGTTCCATGACGGGCGGACCCGTTGGGGCGCGGGCGTGGACACCAACATTGAACTGGCGGGCGTGCGCGCGGTGTTAAGCGCCCTCAACCGCGCGTCGGATTGAGCCCCGGGGTCGAACCCGGTGCGGGGGACCTGACCCGGCGGGGCCTTTTCGGCCGGCGGGGAATCGGCAGGTGTCCGGGGCCGGTTGGTGGGGTTAGAACAGCTCCGGCTGCGCGGTGCCGCCGCCCGGGCCCGGCCGGGACGTTGGATGGGCGTTCTCCAGGACACCGGCCTCGATGAGGAGTTTGCGGAAGGCCGCCTCGTCCAGAACCGGCACGCCGAGGGCCCGTGCTTTGTCGAGTTTGGATCCCGGGCTTTCGCCCGCGACGACATAGTCGGTGTTTTTGCTCACCGAACTGGCGACGTGGCCGCCGGCCTTGCGGATGAGTTCGGAGGCTTCCTCGCGGGTCCAGGCGGCGAGGGTGCCGGTGAGGACAAAGGTTTTGCCGGCCAGAGGTCCCTGGCCGGAGGCGGTTCGGGCGCCGCGGGGGTGAATCTTTAGGGCCCGGAGTCGTTCCAGGACCCGCCGACCGGTTGGGGAAGCGAAGTAATCGAGCACGCTGCGTGCGGCCACGGGTCCCACCCGGGTGACGAAGGCGGGGAATCCCCCTTCACTCCGTGCGGCCGGGCGCGCGAATCCGGCTTCGACGAGTTCCTTGCCGATGCGTTCGGCCTCGCGGCGGAGGGCTTCGTACTGTTCGGCGCGGCGCCGGAATTCCGTCCCGGTTTGGGGCGGGTTTTTGCGGGAATTCGGGTTGACCGTTTCGGCCTGGCGTGCGATTTCCTCGAGCCGTACCACGCCCTGGAGAAGGCGGGAACGGGCGACGCTTTCGAGGTCTTCGTGGAAGGAGGCGATGTCGTGGGCGGTGACCTCACCCACGTTGGGGATGGCCAGGGCGAAGAGCCAGCGGGCGAGCGGGAGTGACCGTGCCCGTTCGAGCGCTTCGAGGACCTTGCGGGCGTTTTTTTCGCCGAACACGCGCGGGGCTTCGGCGGTGCCGAGGTTGAGTCGGGCCAGGTCCTCCAGCTTCAGCTCGTAGAGGTCGAGTGGTTCGTCCACAAGACCGCTTTCGATCAGCTTCTCCGCCACGATGCCGCCGATGCCCTCGATGTCGAGGGCCTTGCGCTGGGTGAAGAATTCCAGGCGACGGATTTTCTGGGCGGGACAACCCGCCACGTTTTGGCAGCGCCAGGCCACCTCCTGTCCTTCGCCGGTGGCGATAGGTTCCTTGGCGATGGGGCCGCCGCAGGCCGGGCAGCGGCCGCCGACGAACTCGTACAGGTCGAAGGGCCTGGTGCCGGGCGGCCGTTTGCTTTTGACCACCTCAACCACCTCGGGAATCACCATGCCCGCCTTGCGGATCACCACGGTGTCGCCGATGCGGATGTCTTTGCGCCGGATTTCGTCCTCGTTGTGGAGGGTGGCGCGGGAGATGGTGGAACCCTGGACGAACACGGGTTCCAATTCCGCCACCGGGGTGAGCACGCCCGTGCGGCCCACCTGCACGGTGATGCCTTTGAGAACGGTCTCGGCCGGTTCGATCCAGTGGATGGGCTTGTGGACGATGGCGTAGCCGGGGGCACGGGCCCTGGCCGGGATGCGCGGCCAGAGGGTCATGTCGTTGACCTTGATGACGATGCCGTCGATTTCGTAGGGCAGCCGGGTTCGCAGGTCCCTTGTCTCGTCGTAGTTGGCCACGACCTCGCGGTGGTAGACCTCCAAAAGATGTTCCATGTCGCGGCACAGCCACCAGCAAGGTTGGGTGGGCAATCCGAACCGGCGCAGGGTTTCAAGGACCTCGGCGTGGGTGCGGAACTCGACGCCCTCGCAATGGCCGACGCCGTAAAAGACGGCGCGCAGCGGTCGCCGGGCCACCTGACGCGGATCCAGGAGTTTGAGAGTGCCCGCGGTGGCGTTGCGGGCATTGGGGAAGGGCTCTTCGCCGGCGCTCTCCAACTGCCGGTTCAACGCCTCGAAATCCTTCTGGGCCATATAGGCCTCGCCCCGGACCTCCAGGTAGGGGGGCGGATCCTTGACGGACAGGACCAGCGGAATGGAACGGATGGTTCGCAGGTTGGCGGTGATGTCGTCCCCGGTGGAGCCGTCGCCGCGGGTGACACCGAGCACGAACCGGCCGTTTTCGAAATGCACGCTGATGGAGACACCGTCCACCTTGGGTTCGAGCACGTACTCGAGCCGGTCCACGCGCAACTGCTTGCGGAGGTTGAGGTCCCAGGTGCGGAGTTCGTTCAGCGTGTTTTGGTCCTGGCGCTGTTTGCGGCGGGCGTCGTCCGGTTCCTCGGCCCGGGTGGGGTGGTCCGCGGGCCGGATTTTTTCGAGGGAGAGCATGGGGACACGGTGGCGCACGCGCCGGAACCCTTCCAACGGTTCACCGCCCACGCGTTGGGAGGGTGAATCCGGTGTGACCAGCTCGGGGAACTGTCGCTCGAGGTCCAGCAGTTCCTGGAAAAGCCGGTCGTATTCGCGGTCGCTGATGATGGGGCGCGCCTCCACGTAGTAGGCGTGGTCGTGCGCCCGGATTTCCCGGACCAACTGGGCGTGTCGTGCACGGGCTTCTGCGAGCGTCATGGTTGCGGGAATGTAGTGGGGGCCATCTTGTCGGGGGTCAAAGTTGCGCCGGGGACGATGCGGGTCCGACCCGGCGTGTGTTTCAGGGTCCCGACGGCCGCGTTTCACCGCCGGATTGGGCTTTTTCGGCATCCCCGGGCCCGGTGCGGACTTGTTGGGCCACTTTGACGATGTCCGCGGCGGGCAGGATGATGCCGGTCTGGTCGTCGCCCTGGATTGCCAGAACCGAAAGGGCTCGGGAGGCGCCGGTGGCCCGGCGCATCACGCACAGCCCCAGAACCTGACCGTCCAGGGTGAAGACGGGCGAACCGAGTGTGGTGGTGGTGATGGTGTCGCCGGGCACGTAAAACAAACGGGGTCGGCGGACCACGGCGGCGATGCGTTCAAAGGAGGCCGCGTGGGCGCGGCCGGCCGCGCGGCCCAGGCGGGTGAGGGTGACCACCGGATCCAGCACCTCGGCGGTACCGGCCTTCCGGAGATCCACCCAGGGCATGGGTTGGGCCGGCGGATTTTTCGGGCGAAGGAAGGCCAGGTCGAGGTCCCGATCCCGCAACACAATTTCGGCGGGCAGGTCCGTGCCGTCGGGCAGAAGAATTTTCAGGTCGGTGATCTCCGATTCCATCCGGAACTGTCCGTCATCTTCGCCGAGCATGGCGCCGATGCGGCCGAACATGGCCGAGGGATCGATGGAGGAGAGCGAGGTCACGGTGAGACCCTCGGGGCTGATGACGGTGGCGGTGGCTTCGGAGCGGCTTTCCCCGCCCGATTCGCCCCGGCCGCCGAAGGAGAAGCGGGTTTTCATGGCCAACTGGAGGGTGACCACGGCCGGGTGATGCTGTTCGAAGACGGCCCTGCCCTGGCGGGCCAGTTCATCGCCCCGGGCCGGGCCGGGGCCGTACGCCAGCAGCGCCAGCACTGCTGCGGCGAGCGGACCGGGAAGGATGCGCATGGTTTTCATGGGGATTGGGAGGTGTCGTTCCATCGGGGTTCCAGTTCAAGGTAACGGGTGTGAATGCCGCGCAGGACCTTCAGGATGACCGGGCTTTGTCGGGCGGCCGCCACGCGATCCATTTGTTGGCGGAGGCTGTCCACGCCGGTTACGGGCCGACCATCCACTTCCACGATCAGATCCCCCACCAGCAACATGCCCAGGTCCGCCCAGCCTCCGCGCCGCACCTCCGTCACACGGGCGCCCTGGACGTCCTCGGGCCACTGTTCTTCGGCGCGGTCGAAGAACGAGACATCGCGGGCGGTGAATTCGAAGGTTTCGTTGCGGTAGGTTTTCATTTCGCGGGGCAGGCGCGGGGAGGCGGCCAGTTCCACCGGGATGCTGAGGGTTTGGTTGTGGCGTCGGATGGTGAGGGTGACGGTACTGCCGATTTCGTACTGGCGGATGAGCGCGGGGAGTTCGTCCTGGTGTTCGGCGCTGGTGGCGGTAAGGGGTTCACCGTCCACGGCCAGGATGAGGTCTCCCACCTGCAATCCGGCCCGTTCGGCCGACGTGCGCGGGTAGACGCGGGTGATGTAAAAGCCGCGGAGGTCGGGTTGCCCCAAGCCCTGCGCCAGCGGTCGGGTGATCACCATCACCTCGACCGGCAACCAGGCCTTGGTGACCTCGCGGCCGGGATCTTCGAACTCGCGGCTGCCGACGCGGACCACGGTCATGAGCCGTTTGTCACCCCGCTCGAAGGTGGCGAGGACGGGAACAGGTTCGGTTTGTCCGTGGGTGAGTTCGCGGGTGATCTGTTCCAGGTCGGCCAGGGACCGGACCGTGTGTTCGTTCACCGCGACGATCACGTCCAGCTCGTTCAGGGGCGGGCGCGCCTCGCCGGCGGGGCCGCCGGCGCGCACCGAGGTCACCACCACGCCGTTGGTATCCGGCCGTTTCATTTCCAGGGCCGACAACGGTGTGAGGTCGCGGGCGGTGATGCCCCAGGACCGGATTTCCCTGGGTCGGGCGTAGAAATCGCCGCGATCCACCGGCACGAGGGTCAGGGGGATCTCGCGGCCGTTGCGTTCGACGACGCAGGGGACGGGCTGGCCGATGGGGAGACTGCTGGCCAGGCGCATGAACTCGGGCATTTGTTCGTCGAACCGGACGTCCACGGGCCGGCCGGCCAGGGAGATCAACAGGTCGCCGGCCTGGATGCCGGCGCGGGCGGCGGGTGAGCCGGGCAGCACGCCGGAGATGAGGACGCCCCGCGTGCGGTCGCTGCGTTTGAACCTGGGCTGTACGTCCACGCCGATCCAGCTGCGTCGCACGCGGCCCTCGGCGATCAGGGCCGCGGCCACCTCCCGGGCCAGGTTGATGGGGATGGCGCCGCTGAGACCGAACCGGATTTCGTTGATGCCCACGACCTCGCCCCGGAGGTTCACCAGGGGTCCGCCGGAGTTGCCGCCAAAGATGGGTGCGTCGTGGCCGATCCATTTCACCAGGGCCCCCACATCCTCGCCATCCAACCGGAGCCGTGCGGAGGGGCCCATGAAGCGGGGCATGATCATGTTGGTGTTGCTGACGATGCCCAGGGTGACGGATTGCGAGAGTGCCATGGGGCTGCCCATGGCGAGGACCGGATCACCCACGCTGAGACGGCTCGAGTCGCCCAGGCGCGCCGGCACGAATCGCATTGGCCGGTCCGGTTTGAGTTTGACCACGGCGATGTCGGTGAGGGGGTCGGTGCCGACCAGTTCGGCTTCGACCTCCTCCAGGTTCCACAAGGTGCAGAAGATCCGCGTGGCCCAGCCGGCCACATGATGGTTGGTGATCAGGTAACCGTCCTCGGTGATGATCACGCCGCTGCCGACGGCCTGGCTTTTGATTTCGCGGCCTTCCGCGTAATCGGTGGTGACCACCCGCAGGCGCACCAGCGAAGGTCGGACCTGTTCGGCCACGCGGTTCAGTTGCGCCTGGGTGAGGGTGATCCGGGCGCGCGGGCTGACGCAACCGACGGGTGCGAAACCGAACAGCAGCAGGGACAGGAGCAACGTTCGAACTGCGCGTGTGGTTGTCGGCCGGGGCCGCGTGCTGTTCATACGCTCCTTTTACCGGGCGGGTTCGGCTTTGCAAGGCCGAAGCACCACCGGCCGCGCGTGGCCGTGGGTCGGGGTCTTGCGGTACGCGCACGGGCGTGGCGCGGTCGCTTGACGGGTCGGTCCCGGCGGGGCATGGTAGGGGTGTCCAGCCGCGTGGGGGCGATCCGGTTTCGACCTGGCCCGGACGCCAGAGGCGGCATGCCGAGGATGATGCGTTGGCCTCGTTAATCATCGCATCAAAAGAAAACTGCTAACGAAGAGTTGGCTCTCGCGGCCTGATGCGCCGCGACGTTCGCCGGCTGACGCCTGCTGGGCCGGACGAACGCGATAGCAGGCTGGGGCCGGACCCGGGGACGGCGCGGGTCTGCCCGAGAAAACCTCATGCCGTCAGGGCGGTCGGGTTCGCGTCCGCAGGTGATCCGATCGCCGTCAACCGCTGCGGACTAAGCATGTAGGCGCCGCTGGCTACCGTGTCAGGGACGGGGGTTCGACTCCCCCCGCCTCCACCATCTTTTTTTCTTCATGCCCGGGCCGTGGGGTGCGCCTTTGGCCCGGGGCTGCGGGCTTGGAAACCTGTACCGGCTGTATTGCTGGTTCCCGGGGATGGCCGGTGGCCGGGGCGGCTCGGAGCCCGCGTTGGCTGGGTGGCCGGGGTTTCAAACAGGGCGGGGACTCGCGCAGCGGTGAGGTGTGCGGATCTGTTGTCCGGCGTTGGTTTATCGGGCTTTGATGCGGGTCCAGGCCTCGTCGAACCATCGCATCGCAGGGCCGACGTCCCTGAGGTATTCGAGGCGCGAGAAGCTTTCCTCGGGAGGGTAGATGGCGGGATGATTCAGGTCGGCCGGGTCGAGCAGTGCGCGGGCGTCCTTGTTGCACGTGGCGAAGCGGGTGTAGCGGGCGATGCGGGCGGCGTTTGTGGGTTCCAGGATGAAGTTGATGAACTGTTCGGCCAGGTCCCGGTGCGGTGCCCGGGCGGGGATTGCGAGGTTGTCCACCCAGAGGATGCTGCCCTCCCTGGGGAGCAGGTAGACCAGGTTGGTGTCCGACCGCAGGGCGCGGGCGGCTTCGCCGTTGTAGACAATGGCTGCACGGGCCACACCGGACAGGACCTTGTTCATGCCGCCGACGCTACCGTCGAAGCCGAGGGCGCGTTTTCGGGCGCCGACCAGCAGGTCCATGGCCTGCCGGAGCCGGGCCAGGTTGGTGGTGTTGACGCTGTGGCCGAGATAGCGGAAGGCCGCGGCGAAGAGGTCCCGGGGTGAATCGATCAGGACGAACGGTCCCGGCTGTTGTTCGGGGTCGAAGAACAGTCCCCAACTGGCGGCGTGGGTTCGGCCCGGAGTGGGTCGAAGCAGGATCCCCATCGTGCCCCACTGGTAGGGGACGGTGTAGCGGTGGTCGGGGTCATAGTCCGGGCGTTGGAATCTGGGGTCGAGATGCGCAAGCCCGGTCAGGTTTTCTTTCCGCAACGGTGCCAGCAAACCCCTTCGGATCAGCACCGGGACCATGTTGTCGCTGGGCACGACGACGTCGTACAGTGCATCGCCCCCGTTGGCCAGGCGGGCCAGCATGCTCTCGCTGTCTTCGTACAGGTCAATCACCACGCGACATGTATGGAGCCGTTCGAAGTCGGCCACCACGGCCGGGTCGATGTACTCGGACCAGATGAACAGGTGCAGTTTCGATTCCGCGGCGGTGGCGCGGGGTGCGTCACAGGGCGCAAGCCCCAGGAGCAGGAGCATTGGGAGACGCACCGCGGCCCGGCACAACTGCTGCAGATTCAATCGGGTGTCCATGGTTTCTTGTGTGTCAGGTTCAGGGCCAGGGTCAGAATCACCGAAGCCAGAATCAGCAGGGTGGAGAAGGCGTGCACTTCGGGCGACAGCCCGCGTTTGGCCGAGGCGTAGATCCAGATGGGCAGGGTGGTGGCGCCGGGACCGGTGGTGAAATAGCTGACCACGAAATCGTCCAGGCTCAGCGTAAAGGCCAGCAACGCACCGGCGAGGATGCCGGGTCGGAGCAGGGGCAGGGTGATGGAGCGGAAAAGCCGCCAGCCAGAGGCGCCGAGATCGCGGGCTGCCTCCTCGAGGGCGGGATCCAGTCGGGCCAGTCGGGCCCGGACCACCAGCGCCACAAAAGGCAGTTGGAAGGTGACATGAGCGGCGATCATGGCGGTGAGGCCGGGTTGAACGGCGGGCCACCATGTGCCGACGACGGAGAGGGCCAGCAGCAGGGCTGCAGCCAGGAGGATGTCGGGCAGGAAAATTTGCAGGGACAATCCGCGTTCCAGGAGCCGGTGACCGGGGAACCTGGCACGGCTCAGCCCATAGGCCAGCAGAGTTCCCAGGACGGTAGCGATTGCTGTGCTGGCCGACGCCAGCACCAGGGTGTTTCGACACGCCTCCCATGCAGCGGCGTTGTGGGGGAGGGCCTTGTACCAGGCCGTGGTGAAGCCCTCCCAACGGCCGCCGTGACGGGCTGCATTGAACGACTGCATCACCACCATGGCCAGCGGTGCGTACAGGAAGAGGTACACCGCGAAAGCGCAGGTCGTCGTCCAGACGCTTGGGAGACGGGCCGGGCGGCTGGTGGATGGGCGCGGATTCATGGCCGGGCGATGGGTGACCGGGTTTGGCGTCTTTGCAGGAGCCACAGGCCCACGCATACCAGGGCCAGCGCCGCGGTGGCCACGGCGGCGCCGAATGGCCAGTCACGGCTCACCCCGAACTGTTGTTGGAGCAGGTTTCCCAGGAACATCAGACGCGCGCCGCCCAGCAGGTCGGGCACGACGAACTGGCCGGTGGCCGGCAGGAAAACGAGCACCGACCCGGCGGTGATGCCGGGGAGTAGTTGTGGCCAGAGGGCGTGGCGGAAGGTCTGCCAGCGACCGGCACCCAGGTCAAGGGCAGCCTCCACCAAACGCCAGTCCAGCCGTTCTGCGCATGCGTACAACGGCAGGACCATGAACGGCAGGAAGTCGCAGACCATGCCGATCAGGACGGCGCCCCACCCGGGGTAGAGGCCTTGGTCGGGACCCAGCAGTCCCGCCGCGCGCAACAGCCGGCAGGGGAGGCTCTCCGGGGCCAGAAGCATCTGCCACGCGTAGGAGCGCACCAGTAAATTGGTCCAAAACGGGATGACGACCAGCGTGAGCGCGACGGTTCGCAACCGTTCAGGCAGGCGCACCAGCCACAAGGTCAACGGTAACGCGATCAACAAACAAAGCCCCGTGGTCCACAGACCCAGGAAAAGACTCCGCACCAGCACCCACGGATAAACCGGATCGAAACCAAACACGCCGAATCCCAGCAAACGCCGGTAGTTTTCGAGGGTGATGGGGAGGGTGATCTCGCCGTCGGGCCCGCGCGTGAGGACGCTGGTGGCCAGCAACCCGGCCAGGGGGAGTGCGCAACACACCAGCATCCATACCGCGGCAGGCGCGCACAACCATCCGGACAGGCGCCGCCCCCGGTCCGGGTTGGAAACCTCGTCGGCCCCCGGAGGGGCGGTCGCTGACCCGCCAGCAGCTTCGCAGTGCAGCGGGGGCATGGGGTCAGTCCTCGAGCAGGTTCAGAAACTCCGGCGGTAGGTGACAAACCACCGTGTCTCCGACGGCGAATGGGCCGTGAGCGGTGCCGTTGGGTGCCTGGAGGGCGCGCAGCTGTTGCGGACCGCAGCGGATCCGGTACTCGGTCGTGGAGCCGCGGAAAATGGTTTCCTCGACCTGTCCGAGCCAGCCGTTGGTATGGGCGGGGGCCTGGTCCGGCCGGAACAATTGGATCCGTTCAGGGCGGACGGCCAAGGTGACCGTCCGGCCCGGAGCCGCTCCCGACGCTCCATGGGGCCGGGGCATGCAGAGGAACCCTGACGCGGTTTGGATCCGGAGCTGGTGGTCGCCGACAGCGACGATCCCGGCCTGGATCAGGTTGCAGTTGCCCAGAAACTCCGCGACGAAGCGGGTTCGGGGCCGTTCGTACACCTCCCGGGGCGGACCGACCTGTTCGATGCGGCCCCGGTTCATGACGGCGATGCGGTCGCTGAGGGCGAGCGCCTCCTCCTGGTCGTGGGTCACGTGAATGAAGGTGAGACCGAGCCGGCGTTGCACCTGGCGGAGCTCGGCCTGGAGCTGGCGGCGGAGCTGAAGGTCGAGCGCGCCCAGGGGTTCATCCAGCAGCAACACCTCCGGCTCGTTCACCAACGCGCGGGCCAGGGCCACGCGCTGCTGTTGGCCACCGGACAGTTGGTGTGGCCGCCGGTGGGCCAGGTCTTCGATGCGGACGCGGGCCAGCACATCGGCCACCTTTTCGGCAATCCGGTTTTCCGGCAGACGCCGCATGCGGGGCCCGAAGGCCACGTTGTCCCATACGCTGAGGTGCGGGAACAGGGCATAGGATTGGAAGACCATGTTGACCGGCCGTTGCTGCGGGGGCGTGCCGGTCACGTCGCGTCCGGCCAACCGGACCCGACCCTGGTCGGGTTTCTCCAGGCCGGCCACAATCCGAAGCAGCGTGGTTTTGCCGCAACCGGACGGTCCCAGAAGGCAGAAAAACTCCCCGCGCTCCACGCGGAGGGAGACCCCGTCCAGTGCGGTGACACCGCCAAACCGGCGGACGATGTGGAAACATTCCACGGCCGGGCCGGAAGTACTTTCCGGTTCCGGTGCCGGTCCGGGTTCATCGAGGGTGGCGAACTCGCGCACGCTCTGCATGGCGCCATTTGTAGCACAGCCCGTCCGGTTGCCAACCCCCGGGCGCGGGCGCAGTGCGGGGTGGAGGGCGAGCACGGACCTGCCCGGCGGGCGGAGTTTGGGTGGCCGCGTTGGCCCGCGCGGTTGGAGGATCAACCGGGGCGCTGCGGCGCGGGATGCGCGAGAGGATCTTTGTAGACGACAGGACCTGATCCCCCGGGGCAAACCCTTGGCCGGAACGGCCACCACGACGGGCGACGACCGGATGGACCACACTGTTGGACAGCGGGCCACCCCGGGTTGCCGCATTTGGTGGTCACGTCCCGGTCTCGCGTTCCCATGGGATGGCCACTTCGGTTGGCACCTGCAGGTTTCTGGCCCGCATGGCCGCTTCTGTAGATTCGAGAGTGTGAGAGCGCCGCAGATCTGCCGCGGGACAATCGTTGCCGTTTTCCGGCAAGCACGTGCGCTCCAGGGTGGTTTGGGCAACGGCTTCCCGGCAGCTTGCCAACACGACGTCCTCCGGGACGAAGATCCCTCCCGCTGCAGAAGACCTGTTTTGCGACCGACGCGGATCCATGCTGCCGGCGCCGACTCGAAGTGAAAGCTTCTGCTGTTGCTTGCGCTTGTTTTCGTCCGGGTTCGTCAGGGCCTGCTGTTGCGAACTCTGCCTGTGGCGGCCCATGCGCACCATCACTGGCCGGTCGCTGCACGCGGCTGGATCACAGCGGCACTCGAGCGTTGGTTGCCCTGTCCGTTCATGTGCGTCCCGGCACCAGACCGTTCTCGTGACAAAACAGTCCGTGGATCCAGCAGCATCGAAAGTGAACCTCCGCTTGCGTGTCCGATGCGAAGTGAAAGGCGCTGCGGCTCAGCGTTCAGGGCACGGTATCGTTACGGAATTTGAGTCTGCAGGCGAGCACGACGATAACGGATGCGACAAATGCACTCATGGCTGCTGCCGATGAAATCGTCCCAATCATCTGCCAAAAGGGGACCTTGCCCTTGTCCCAGCGGCTCGGGTCAAACAAATCTCCCTGCCCAAAGGCCAGGGTGGTCAGCACGGTTGTGATGAGCGTGCCGACCAGGGCCCAATGCCAGCCCGGTCGGTGATGCCTGGCCAGAGCATGCCGACAGCCGATGCTGGTGAAATAGGCACCGCTCAGGGCAGTGAGGAGGACGAAGATGGCAACAGGCACCATGGCGTTTAGCGGACTGTTAGTGGTTTTGGGACCAATCCGAAACCGTCAGGTTGGCAGCTTTTCGCTCGGACCTCACATATCAAGCCTGATCCTCCCGGGACAGTGCGGTCAACAACATTGTCGCGGACGCCGTGCGCTCAAATTCGATGGATTGCGAATTGGTGGCCGGCGGTGCCACGGGCTTTTGACTGATCAGCACGGGGAGATTCGGACCCGGCAGGCTGTTGAAAACCGCGCTGTTGCGCGATGGCCTTGGTTTGCTCCCGTGTGGAGGTTACGTCCCATGTGGTCGGGCGCCGATTTCGGCCCGCCACCGCCGCTGGCACCGGCTTTTGTACCAGCCGCATCGGCGTGGTTGCACCCACTTGGACGGCCAGGAGCCCGCCCCGGAGGCCTCACCCCGCCCCGGCCAAGCCCTGTCGCGCCGTCCGCAGCAGATTGTAGGCACCCACGACAACGTAGGGCCGGGCCTGCGTCCGTTTCCGGCCCCGATACTCACTCCGCCGCAAGGCCCCAACCGTCTTCGTCCGTCCGGAGATCTGCTTTACCCGCTTCCGGATCCTTGGGCTGAGCCGGTGACCGGCTTGACCGGTGGCCCGTTTCTCCGAGCCCGAACCCTTTCACCCCGACCAGGGGGCATGGCGGAAGGAACTACAAAGACGCAGAGCGCGCAGAAGCGGAGCATGGAGAAGGACGAAAGTGGAAGAGGCAAGACAGGGCGGGGGTGCTGGCCAGGAGATCCTTCCGTGGCCTTTTGGCTGAAGCTAGGGGTTACAGGTCCAACCGGTTTCGCTTCAGCGCCGTTGTGGCAGGCGTATTTCAGCGGGCCGCGGGACGAGGCCATGTCTCCTGTTGGTCTTGGCAGGGCGCGCAACGATCTCGCGCCAGCCCGGGAGGGGCACGGTCCTCGGTGCCCGCTCTTTTTTCGGACCGCGGGGGCGCGGTCCCTGTCGAATCCGTGCGCTCGGAAGGCCGCGGGTGGATCGCCGTCTTGGCCGACAGCCTTGCGTCCGGTCCGGCCCGTGGTATGCAAACGCTGGCAAGCTGCAGCTGGGCCCTGGATTCTTTTTGGCCCACAGCCTACGAGACCCTTTCTGTGGATCGGCTCTGTGTACTCTGTACTTCCGGGGTTCGTCGGAACAGACCATCCACGGAAGGCGCGCAACCCGGACCGGTGATGCTGCGGCTGGTGTCGTCGCACCGGCGGTCGCCGTGGAAGTCGATTGCCGGCGTGCCCGGGTCCTCCTTCCTCGCTGCTTGCACCTCTGGTGCATCCGTAGCGTCCTTGCGGACGAAGCTCTTCCGACTGGCCCGGGATGGGAGGAGTTTGCCGTCGGCGCCCGGGTGTCCGTCGCCCGTCCAACCTGGCCGGTGGGACGTTTATGGACTTCGGCGAATCGGGGCCGGCGTAATTGGGTTCGGTCCGGCGCACCCGGGTTGGCGCCAAGGATGGTCGGCTTTGCGGGTGGAGCTGGTTCCGGGTGCAGCGAGCCTTCTGCGTGATCCGGCCAACTCCGTCCGGGTAGCAGATTTCAGTTCGGCTCGAATCAGGGGGCGAAGTGGTCGGGGTTGCTTGACAGCCCGGCAGGTGCAGGTAGCCTGTGAGGCTCCGGTCCGGGTGCAACCCTGAACGGGGTCGGCGTGGTGAACTGAGCCCGACCGGTGAATGTGTTTGGATCCAGGTATGAAGCGGACGTATCAACCATCGAAGTTGTGTCGGAAACGGCAGTACGGGTTTCGGGCCCGGATGGCCACCAAGGGTGGGCGTGACATTTTACGTCGACGCCGTCGGAAAGGTCGTAAACGTCTGACACCCGTGTGATGTCCGGATGACCGGGCCAGTACGCCGGTATCGGCTGGGCAAGGACCAGCGGTTGCGGCTGGGCGGTGAGTTTGCCCGATTACGCACCGAGGGCCGGCGGATGGCGCATGGTTGTTTGATTGTCAACTGGCTGGAGGCGCCGGGGCGATCGTGTTCGCGGCTGGGGGTGGTGGTGGGTCGGAAGCTGGGCAAGGCGACGGTTCGGAACCGGGCACGTCGGTTGTTGCGGGAGGTGTTTCGGTTGCATCAGTGGGACCTGAACCGGCCGGTGGATCTGGTGCTGGTGGCGCGGCCTTCGATTGTGGGCAAGCATTACCGGGACGTGGAGGCGGATTTTTTGGAGCTACTGGCGCGGGCCGGTCTGCTTCGGGAGCGCCCGGTCACCGGTGGTTCTCCGGTTGTCGGACCCGGCTGCGAGGAGCGTGGTGGCCCAGAGGGAGGAGGCGCGGCGAAGCCATGAACGTGGGGCGCCGGATCGTGCTGGCCTGTCTGCGCGGGTATCAGTGGTGGATTTCCCCGCTGTTGACGGCGTTGTGCGGTCCGGGCTGGGGTTGCAGGTATCGTCCCACTTGTTCGGCCTACGCCAGCGAGGCGATTCGGCGGTATGGGGTTTGGCGTGGGGGCTGGCTGGCATTGTGCCGCCTGGCCCGGTGTCATCCGTGGGGTGGCAGCGGTTGGGATCCCGTGCCGGGGACGGCGGAGGGAGAGGATGGGGCAGGCCTGGCGGGTGGGGACCGGTCGTGTGGATGCGATGAAGGACGGAAGGCTGCCGGGCTTGGACCTGGTGGGATGGGGGTTCCGGACCGTCGGAAGGAGGTTGAGGGTTTCGGTAGGGCTTAACCGCGTTGATTGGGGCGATTTTGCATGGATCGCAAGTCAATTGTCATTCTGGTCATCTGCCTGGGTTTGTTGCTGACCTGGCCGTACATCGTGGCGCGGTTGTATCCGCCGGTGCCCCGGACGGCCCCGGACGGGGCAAGCGGCACGGGAGCGCCACCGGCGGTGGTGAGCGGGGTTGCAACTTCGGCGGTGCCCGCAGAGTTGGGGTTGGGCGTGACCCCGGCGACTCCGGCGACCGGGTCGGTCGGTGGGGTGTTACCGGTGGCGCTGCCGGGGTCGGAGGAAGAGGAAGAGACCCTGACGGTGACGGTGGGGGATGCCCGGTACACATTCACCTCGCGTGGTGGGGGGTTGAAGCGGGTGGAGTTGCTGAAGTACCCGGAGACGCCGGGCCGGCGGGTTCGGGTTAACGGTCGGACCAATGAGGTGGCCGAGCTCAACGGGAGTGGCCCGGTCCCGGTTTTGACCTTGTTGGGGGATGCTGGATGGGTGGAGGACGGACGATTTCGTCTGGAGCGGGCGGGGTCGGTGATCCGGGCCGAGAAGGTATTGAGCAACGGGGTTCGGGTGATCAAGGAGTTTGAGCCCGGCAGCAATTATCTGGTGCGAGTGCAGGTGCGGCTGGTGAACGAAGGACAGGCCGCCGTGAGGGTGCCGGTGCAGGAATGGGTGGTGGGGACGGCTGCACCCATGGGGATTGACGACGATGGGGATCTGGTGGGGGTGTTGTGGTTTGACGGGAAAGGGAAACATGAAGCGCTGATTCCCTGGTTTGAGAATCGCGGATTTTTGTCGTGTCTGGGGCTGGCGCAGCCGCGGCCGCGTCCGGAGTATCGGGCCGGGGAGAGCAATGTGGTTTGGGTGGCGGCGCAGAACCGGTTTTTTGCGCTGGTGGCGATGCCGAAACAGCCGGCGTGGCAGGTGGTGGCGCGGCGGTTGACGTTGCCGGCGTTCGAGGCGGTGGACGCGCCGGCGCGGGCGCGGGCCCTCCCGCAGGGTTGCCTGACGGCCGTGGTGTATCCGGAGCGGAGCCTGCCTCCGGGGGGGACGTGGGCGGAGGAGTGGCAATTGTACGCGGGGCCGAAGGAGTACCGGACCCTGGCGCGGATTGCGAACCGCTTCCAGAACGAAGTGGATCTGGTGATGGGGTATGGCGGGTTCTTTGGGTTTTTCTCGAAGGTCCTGCTGTTGTCGATGAACTGGCTGCATGACTTCGTGGGCTTGTCCTATGGCTGGGCCATCATCGCCATCACGGTCATCATCAAGGTCCTGTTCTGGCCGCTGACCCAGGCCAGCACAAGGTCGATGAAACGGATGGCGGCGCTGCAACCGCAGATGAAGGCCATCCAGGAGAAGTACAAGGATGATCCGGCGAAGCTGAACAAGAAGATGATGGAGTTCTGGAAGGAGCACCGGATCAATCCGATGAGCGGCTGCCTGCCGTTGTTGTTGCAGATGCCGGTGTTCATCGGGTTCTTTTACATGATCCAGAGTGCGATCGAGCTGCGGGGGGCGCGGTTCTTGTGGGTGGCGGACCTGTCAAAGCCGGACACGCTGTTCTATGTGTTCGGCTTTCCGGTGAACCTGCTGCCGTTGTTGATGGGGGCCACGATGTTGTGGCAGTCGCATTTGACGCCGCCTTCGCCGGGGATGGATCCGGTTCAGCAACGATTGTTGCGTTGGATGCCGCTGATGTTTCTGGTGTTCCTGTACCATTTCTCGGCCGGGTTGACGCTTTACTGGACGGTGCAGAACCTGTTAAGCATCCTGCAGATGAAGCTGACGCGGGCCCTGGAACCGGCATCTGTACCCGCAGCCGCACCGGCGGCGCAGGGCGGCGCGAAGGGATTGCCGCCCAAGAAGCGCCGGTGAAGTGGGGTCGCACGCGTCCCGGTGCCGCAGGGCCATGGTGACGGGCGTGTGAGGGTACCGCGGCCGGGGGCGGATTTTGGAGCTGAACCGTTTATGCCAGCCGATCCAAAAGCGACGTTGGAACGCCTGCTGACCCTTTTGGGGTTTGAGGCCACGGTGGTGGAACATCGCATGCCGGAGGGGGTTTTCCTGGAGGTGCAGACGCCGGATGCAGGGCGGTTGATTGGGCGGCAGGGCCAGGTGTTGTCCGATTTGCAGTATTTGACCAACCGGCTTCTTTACCAGCAGGACCCGCAGGCGCCGAAAGTAACGGTGGACGTGGGCGGCTATCGGGCTCAGGCCCGGGAGGTTCTGGTGCGCAAGGCGCGGGAGGCGGCGGAGAAGGTGCGGCGTTGGGGTGACATCGTGGAGATGGAGCCGATGAACGCCTTTGAGCGGTGGGTGGTTCACCAGGCGTTGAAGGATGATCCCGCGGTGGAAACGCAGAGCGTTGAAGTGGAGGGGTCGGAACTGAAGGCCATCGTGGTGCGGCCCCGGCGGAATCCGACTCCGGCCTGACGGGTGCGGGGTGGTTCGTGGCAGGGCCCGTGAGCTGATTGGCGCGTTTCAGCGCGGAGGTTTTTGGGGGTCGGTGTTGCCGGGGGCTGTCTGCGTTCGCGTCCGAGTGGCACCGGATGGTGCACCGGCGCTTTCATGGATGGGGTTCGGATCGGCTTGCGGGCTGGGATCGGCAAGTCGGGCGGGGTATTGGCGGTTGGGGAAAAAGGAACGTCCCACACCGGTGTGGTGTGGGACGTTGCGCCAAAGCCGGGCTGGTGTGAATGGCCCGCCGGGTCAGGATGTCTTCTGAGCCTTTTTGGCCGCGGCTTCCTTTTTGCCTGATGCCCTGGTGGTCTTGGGTTCCTGGGCTTCGGCGGTGGTTTCGGCGGTTTGGGTTGCGGCCTCGGCAGCGGTGGCCGTGGCGGCTGCCTGGGTCGCCAAAAACGTGGGGTTGCTGCTTTCGACGCGCACCTTGAGCACGCCCTTTACCTCGGGGTGGAGCCGGAGTTCCACCTCGTATTCGCCCAGGCTTTTGATGGGTTGTTCGAGGTGGATTTGTTTTTTGTCCAGGCTGATGTCGAACTGGGTTTTCAGGGCGTCGGCGATGGTGCCGCTGGTGACGCTGCCGAAGAGTTTGCCGTCGTCGCCGGTTTTGACGGTGATGACGCAGATCAGTTTGGCCAGGCTCCGCGCCAGTTCGCACATGGTGTTGTATTCCTGGGCCTCGCGTTCGGCGCGGCGTTGACGGAGCACCTCGAGGCGGCGCTTGTTGGCGGCCGTCAACGGGATGGCCAGCCCGCGGGGGAACAGGTAGTTCCGCGCGTAGCCGGCGGCCACGGTGACCTGGTCGGACTCGGCGCCGAGTCCGACGATGTTACTGGTGAGAATGACTTGCATCTTGGCCATAGGAAACTCCTGGAATCGGGGTTGGGATCAGAACGGGACGTCGTCGTCCGGGGGCAACGGTTCGGCCTCCGGAAGCTCGGCCGGTGCTTTGTCGGCGTTGGGAGCGGCTCCCTCGGCCCGGCCGGAATCGAGAAAGGTGAAGTTTTCCAGCACGACGCTCAATTTGCTGCGTTTTTGACCGGTTTGTTTGTCCTCCCACGTGTCGTAGCGGAGGCGCCCTTCGATGAGGACGGACCGGCCCTTCTTCAGGTATTGTGCAATGGTTTCGGCGGTTTTACCGAAGGCGTCCACGTCCACGAAGGTGGTTTCGTCCTTCAGTTCGCCGGTTTCGGTCCGCCAGCGTCGGTTGACGGCCAGGCCCAGTCGCGCAATGGCGGTGCCCTTGGGGGTATAGCGCAGTTCCGGGTCCCGCGTCAGGTTCCCGGCGAGGATCACCTTGTTGAAACTGGCCATGGGGCACCTCCGGTGGGGGTTCGGGTCAGGCCGCGGCCCCGGCCGTGGCGGGTGCCACGGTGAACATGACCCGGAAGATTTCCTCCATCAGTCGGAATTTGTTGCGCAATTGGGCGATGGCCTCCGGCGGGGCTTCGAAGATGAAGTTTACGTAAAACCCGGAGGTCACCTTCCGGTTGGCGACGCGGGCGAAGCTGTGCCGACCCATTTTTTGGACGGTTTCCACCCGGCCGCCGACGTTTTTGATCTGGGCGGTGATCCGGTCAATGATCTCGTTGAGACCTTCCTCCTGACCGGCAGTATTGAGGATGAACAGACCTTCGTACCGTTTCACGTTTCGTCACTCCTGCCGGGTGGGGGATTGACCCACCCGTTGTAAAGGTTCATGGCCCGAGCCAAACCGTGGTCGAGCCAGCATTCCACCTGCTCTGCGGCCCGGTCGAGCACCGGCTGCAACCGTTCCCATTCCTCCGCCGTGAACGGGCTGAGGACGTACCCGGTGATTTCGCGGGTTCCGGGTTGACGTCCGATCCCGATGCGCAGGCGCGGGAAGGCGTCGGTGCCCAGATGGGCCAGAACGGATTCCAATCCGTGATGGCCGCCGGTACCGCCGCCGGGGCGAAGCCGGATCTGGCCCAAAGCCAGGTCTGCATCGTCCACGGCCACCAAGATGCGGTCGGCCGGGATCTGGAAGTACCTGGCCAGGGCAACCACGGCGCGGCCGCTGAGATTCATAAAGGTCAGCGGCTGGCAGAGCAATACCCGGGCGTTGCCCCGGCTGACGCGGGCCAACCGGCTTTCGAAAGCACGCTCGACCGACCAGTCCGCTCCCCACCGCCGCGCCAGGCGCTCGGCCAGGAGAAAGCCCGCGTTGTGCCGGGTGCGCTCGTACTGCGGCCCGGGATTGCCCAAACCGGCCACAAGGTACCAGGCTTCCATGCACGCGCCAAGTGGCAGGGGTTGTGGAGGGGCCTGTCGGCATTCCGGCTATTTCTCCTTCTTCTTATCCTTGGCCTCGGGCTTCTCCTTGGTTTCCGCGGCGGGGGTTTCCTCCTTCTTCTCCCTGATCATCTCGACGGCGCCGGCCTCGGCCGGGGCACCGGCCTGGGCGGCCGCCTCGGCCTCCTCGCCGCGAGGCACGGCCACGGTGATCACAGGGGCGGTTTTTTCGCCCAAGACTTCCACGCCCGGCGGCACGGGAAGCTCACCGAGGTGGATGGTTTGACCCGCCTGAAGGTTGGTGACATCCACGACGATTTGCTCGGGCAGGTCCCTGGGGAGGGCGCGGACTTTGACGCGGAACAGGACGTGCTCCAGGATGCCGCCGCCGGTTTTGACGCCGATGGCTTCGCCCACGGTTTCGACCGGGACGTACACGGTGACTTTTTCGTTTTCGGCGACCTCGTGGAAGTCCACGTGGAGGATGGCTCCGCTGAGCGGGTGCCGCTGGATGTCCTGCAGCAGGGCCAGGCGCCGTGGCCTCTCATCGCCTTCGACGTCCAGGTCCACGAGGATGTTCTCTGCCACCGTGTGTTGGAGGAGCTTTTCCAGGTCTTTGACGGGGACCTGGAGGGGTTTGGGCTGAGTGTGCCGGCCGTAGATGATGGCGGGCACGTGACCGGCGGCCCGGACTTTCCGGGCGCCGCTCCGTCGCGTCTGGCTTCGCGGAAATGCTTTCAGCGGTACGGCTTTCATGTCAGTACGTTTTGTCCCGGCGACCGATCAACTGGTGCGGCCGCCGTTGAATTCGAAGAGCGAGTTGACCGATTCATTGTTGTGAATCCGTTTGATCGCCTCGCCCAACAGTCCGGCCACGGACAGGGTGGTGATGTTCACCCCGGTGATGACCGGACGCAACACCGTATCGGTTGTGATCAATTCGTCAATCTTGGAATTCCGGAGTCGTTCGATGGCCTGCTCGTTGAGGATGGCGTGGGAGACGCAGGCCAGGATCTGTCGGGCCCCCCGCTTTTTGAGCAGCTCGGCTGCCTGGACGAGGGTACTACCGGTTTCGGTCAGGTCGTCGACCAGGAGGCAGTTTTTGCCGCGCACCTCGCCGATGAGGGCCAGGGACTCGACCTCGGTGGGGCTGCGGCGACGTTTGGCCACGATGGCCAGGCCGGCCTGGAGGGTTTGGGCGTAGGCATAGGCCATTTTCATGCCGCCCACGTCGGGGCTGACGACCACCAGGTTCTGCAACCGTTTCTGGCGAAGGTACGCGTACATGACGGGGGCGGCGTAGAGATGATCCACCGGGATGTCGAAGAAACCCTGGATTTGCTGGGCGTGCAGGTCCATGGTGAGGAGCCGGTTGGCGCCGGCGGCCACCATGAGGTTGGCGACCAGTTTGGCGGTGATGGGGACGCGCGGCTGGTCTTTGCGGTCCTGCCGGGCGTAGCCGTAAAAGGGGACCACGGCGGTAATCCGCTGGGCACTGGCCCGCCGCAGGGCATCCATCATGATGAACAGCTCCATCAGGTTGTGGTTGGTGGGGGGCGAGGTGGGTTGGACCACAAACACGTCCTGGCCCCGGACGTTCTCCTCGATTTTGACAAAGGTTTCGCCGTCCGGGAACGGACGGATCGTTGCCCGGCCCAGTTCGATGCCGATGTACTGGCAAATGGCTCGAGCCAGAGGCTCGTTGGCTGTTCCACTGAATACCTTCACGTGCAGGTCTCCTCAGGAAACACGGATGCCGGCTTGCAAAGGCCGGTCTGGTTGCTTTGGGAACCCCAAAACAAAAAGCCACCGCAATCCGGTGGAAAAGCGGCAACTACATTACCAGAGCCGAGCCAAAGGGCAAGCGGCCATTTGAGGTTGGGGGCACGGAGCCGGAGATGCACGGGGCCGGGTGCCGTTTCGAGCTTCGATGGGTGGTGGGACCCTTTGCACCGGCAGGGTCATGGGGCGGATCAGATGGGGGCTGAATCTCTTCGGGCTCAGCGCCCCTGTTTCGTGCAATGCGCCGTGCCGTCTGGTCGGGTCACACGGCACCGCTGGCTGGTCGTCGCCAGCCGCGCCGGTCTGTGGTCTGACGGCGGGTTGTCGTAAATCGGGTGCAGCAAGGGCGGATAGCCGTTTCCGGGGTGCAAGTCGAGGCCGTTGGTGTGTGGATTGGGGCTTGCCGGGGAGGCCGGCGCGGCTCATGCTCGGCACCGGTCAAGCACACAACCGGCACGGAACAACGAGTCGAAGGAGTCTGGCCATGTACAGGATCATCGGAGGCGACGGCAGGGAGTACGGGCCTGTTTCGGCGGAGCAGATCCGGCAGTGGGTACGGGAGAACCGGGCCAATGCCGACACCCGGGCCTGTGTGGAGGGGACGAACGAGTGGAAGCCGCTGCGGGCTTTTCCGGAATTTGCGGATCTCTGGCCGTTGGGGATGCCGGCGGGGCTGTCCGGGGGTGTGGCGGGTGCGCTTGAGATGAGCGGGTCGGCGCGAGCCCGGGTGTCCGGGCCTGCGATTGGGTTGCTGATCACGGCGGCGCTGGGCGCGGTGGTGAATCTGGTGTGGCTGATCAGGATCGCCACCGGCGTGAACGTTGTTCCGACCCGTGGTGAGGTGCCGTCCGAGTTGGTTCCCCTGATGGAAAAGTTCAGTTCTGCGGTGGGCGTAGTGAGCTGCTTGATCGGTTTGGCTTTGTCCGCGCTGGTGGCGTATGGGGCCCGGCAGATGCAGACCATGAGCAGCTTTGGCTGGGGCGTGACGGCGGCGGTTCTTGCGTTGATCCCGTGCACGTCACCCTGCTGTGTGCTGGGGGTGCCGATTGGAATCTGGGCGCTTGTGGTTTTGTATCGGCCGGAGGTTCGGGCGGCGTTTGGTTCGCAGGCGGGCGTGGTTTGATCGGCGTCAGGTGCCGCGGGCACTGCCAGATTCGGGTTTGACGCGCCGGGATCGGGTACGACTGGCGATCCTGTTAAATCAGTTGGCGGCGCCGGGGTTGGGCTCCTGGTGGATGGGGTATCGCAGGGCCGGGGCCGCTCAGTTGGCACTGGCGCTGACGGGCTTTGTTTTGGTGTGTTGGTGGTTTGCGGGGGTGGCGATGGGGGCCGTTCGGGGCCTGATGGTGGTGGACGAACCGATCCAGACCGCGCCGAATGTGCGGCGGTTGGAGTGGGGATTGGTCCTGTTTGGTTTGGCGTGGTTGTGGTCCGGTTGGACCAGCTGGCGGATGTGGCGGGCGGCGCGCAGGGAAGGTTCCGGACTGTTGGTGGACCCGTCCCCGGCAGGTGGGGCAGGGGCGGAGGACCGCGCCGGGGGGCAACCGCCGGTTTTGGGTTGAACCGTTTGAAAAGGCCGTGGAATCCGGCATGGTTGTGGCATGCATGTACTGAGTGCGAGTGAGCTGCGGGTGGCTTTGCGCAG
The DNA here is from genome assembly GCF_011044775.1 of Limisphaera ngatamarikiensis. Lineage (NCBI taxonomy): Bacteria > Pseudomonadati > Verrucomicrobiota > Verrucomicrobiia > Limisphaerales > Limisphaeraceae > Limisphaera > Limisphaera ngatamarikiensis. The sequence continues at coordinate 127,271 of NZ_JAAKYA010000082.1, forward strand.
CCTGCCGGGTTGGCGTCGGCGACGGGGCCGACTGGAAAGGACCTTTGAGCTGAAGGACTTCATGGGGGCGTTGCGTTTGGTGAACCGGGTGGGTCGTTGGGCCGAACGGGTTCAGCATCATCCCGACATCAGCATTCAGTGGAACCGTGTGACCTTTTCGCTGACGACCCACGATGCCGGGGGAATCACGGAGAAGGACCTGGAGTTGGCGCGGCAGATTGATCGATTGGCGGCGCGGCGGGATTGAGGTCAGGTGGCCGACTCGACGGCGGGTGCGAGGGTGTTGGTGTTTGCGGGAGTGGGTGGGGGGCCGGGGTGCGGGTTGAGGTCCAACGGCCGGTCATGGTCCAGGTGGCGGCGGCAGATTTCGAAGAACTCGGCCCTGGTCTGGCTGCGCCGAATGGCGTGGAGGAACGCCCCGGCGTCGGGGCCCAATCCTTCGCCGATGAAGTTGGTGAAGAGTTTGAGGCGCTGCGTTTGGAGTCGCTCCGGGTAACCCGGGGTGGCGTAAGATTCCCAGAGCTGCTCGATGTAGTGGAGGACGTCGCGGCCGGTGGGGCGTTGGATGGGCTGGCCGGACAGGGCCTGACGGATCTGGGAGAAGATCCACGGATTGCGGATGGCGGCGCGGCCGATCATCCAGCCCCGGGCCCCGGTTTGTTGGAGGATTTGGAGGGCCTGGTGGGGGTCGTGGATGTGTCCGTTGGCCAGGACCGGGCAGGGTAGACTTTGGGCGGCTCGTTGGATCAGGTCGTAACGGACGGGCAGACCATAGCCCTGGAGCACGGTGCGGGCGTGGACGATGACCAGGTCGGGTCGGTGCCGCGCGTAGAGGTCCAGGAGTTGGTCGAAGTGTGCGTCGGAATCGAATCCGAGGCGGGTTTTGAGGCTGAGGGGCAGGGTTACCGTGTCGCGGAGCCGGCCCAGGATCTGGTCAAGGAGCCGGGGTTGACGGAGCAGACCGCCTCCGGCGCATTTGCGGTAGACGACGGGTGCGGGGCAACCGAGGTTGAGTTCGATGGCGGCCACGGGGAGCTGTTCCAACAGCCGGGCGGTGCGGGCCAGGGCGTCGGGGTCGTTGCCCATCATTTGGGCCACCACGGGTCGGCCGGTGGGGTTGTTGAGGATGGCGCGGACCACGGCTTTTTCCGGCCGTGAGGTGGCGTGGACGCGTGTGTATTCGGTCCAATAGGCGTCGGCGCCGCCGCGCTGTTGGATGAGGCCCCAGAAGGCGGCGTCGGTCACATCCTGCATGGGAGCCAGAGCCAGCCAGGGTCGGTTTCCCCGGAGGAGGTCGAGGAAGGCGCGGCGGAACCGGGGATCGGGTTGGTGTTCAGTTGGTGAAGGTGTTGGCAGCTCCACGGGTGCAAGCGGCGGGTTCGTGGAGTTGTGCGAGGGCGGGCTCGTCGGCGGGAGCCCGGGATTCATGGTGGGATCCCGGGGTATGGGGTCCGCTCAGGACGGCATCCCAATCCTTCCAAACCGGCTCGTAACCGAGTGCGGCGATGCGACGTGCGACCTCGGCGGCGGAGCGGGTGTCGGCGATGGCGAACTGTTCGGTGGCGCCCGATGCGGATGCCGGGCCCGCTGCGGCCCATTCGCTGGCGCCGGCGTCGACAATGCGACCGCGCACGGTTTTGTGAATGTGATCCCGTCCGGCGCCGGTGTAACCGCCGGGTTCGGTATGACTGCCGGCGCTCATCAGGGTGATACCCAGGGGGATGAGGCCGTCGCGCAGTTGCGGGGATTCGCGCGTGGAGAGCACCAGACCGACGTCCGGGAACATGAGTCGGAAGGCGCAGACCAGTTGGACCAGTTCGCGGTCGCTCATGCGGGTGAGGGGCTGGAACTCGCCGGCGCAGGGGCGCAGTCGGGGCAGCGAAATGGTCAGGAACGCTTTCCAGCAGTGGCGCAGCAGGTAGGCGGCGTGGGCCGCCACGGCGAGCGCTTCGTACCGCCAATCGGCCAGTCCGTACAGGGCGCCGATCCCCAGCCGGCGGAACCCGGCGGCGTAGGCGCGTTCGGGCGTTTCCAGTCGCCATTCGAAATTGCGTTTGGGGCCGGAGACGTGCATCTCGGCGTAAACGGCGCGGTCGTAGGTTTCCTGGTAGACGACCAGCCCCTCGGCGCCCGCATCCACCAGGGGACGATAATCCTCGACGGAGAGGGGGCCGACCTCGAGGGAAACGGAGGGGACCTCGCCGTGTACAAGCGCCACGCAATCCCGCAGGTAGGCCGGGGAGACGAATTTGGGGTGTTCACCGGCCACCAGCAGGAGGTTGCGGAATCCCTGGGCTTTCAGGGCCCGGGCTTCCTGGAGGACCTCGTCCGGGCTGAGTGTCACCCGCAGGATGGGGTTGTTTCGGGAGAAACCGCAGTAGCGACAGACGTTGACGCATTCATTGGAGAGGTAGAGGGGCGCGAAGAGCCGGATGACGCGTCCAAACCGTTGTACGGTGAGCGCGTGCGAGCGGCGCGCCATTTCCTCCAGGTATTCCGAGGCGGCCGGGGAAATCAGATGCGCGAAGTCGGTCAGCGTGAGCGAACCCCGTTCCAGGCTCTCGCGCACGGCGGCGCGGGAGGCGGATCGGGCGCGCTGAACCAGGTTTTGCAGCGGCAGACGGTTGAATTCGGCCACAAAGCTCACAGAGCAAACGTATCAAATGCCGGGGCTTTGTCGAGTGACCGGGCGACCGGGTATGTGGGTTGGAGTTGGCGGTTTGGGTTGTGGCTGGCCGGGGAAACGGGCCGGCCGGGGCAGGAGCTCTGCGTGCTGAAGAGCATGGTTGTTTCCGGAATCTGTGCCGGCGACCGGCGGGTGGGGTTTTGGGGTACCTGGTTTTGGGGTACCTGTTGGGCAGGTGCTGATGGGCAGGGCAGGAGTTTTGCGCCCCGGCCGGAGGGGTGAACAGGGGGCGCCTTGGTGAACGGGTTGCGGTGCTTGCGGCCTGTTTCGCTGCACGGTGTCCCACGGAAAGGTTGCGATGGAGAATTTGGCCGCGTGAGTTTGACAAACTATCGCTGAGTGTTAGGGTTGCTTCACGAGTGCAAACCTTGGACGCGGAGGAAAAGCCATGAAACGAATCCTGACTGCCTTGTGCCTGAGCGGTTATGTGGCGGTGGCGTGGGCGGCCGCCGAGGTGGGCAAGCCGACGCCCGATTTCACCGCCACGGACATCACCGGCAAGACGCATCGCCTGTCCGATTACAAGGGCAAGATCGTCGTGCTGGAGTCGTACAACTACAATTGTCCGTTTGTGCGGAAACATTACAAGCCCGGTGCCATGCAGGAATTGCAGGCGGAGTTGACCCAGAAGGGCGTGGTCTGGTTTGTGGTCAATTCGGTGCATCCGGGGCATGGCGATTATCGGACGCGCGAGGCCGCGCAGAAGGAATGGAACGAGTTGGGCATCAAGGCCACGGCCTGGTTGGATGACAGCTCTGGTGCCATCGGGAAGGCTTACGGGATGCGCACCACGCCCCATATGTTCGTGATCGACAAGGATGGCACCCTGGTTTACGAGGGAGCCATCGACGACCAACCCTCCAGCAGCGGGGATCCCCGCAAGGCCCGCAACTATGTGCGGGAGGTGGTCAACAAATTGTTGGCCGGGGAGAAACCCGAGGTTACGCAGACCCGGCCGTACGGCTGCAGCGTGAAATACGCGGATTGATGCGGTTTGGGGCGTGTTTTGCGCACACCGGTCGCGGTTTGACCGCGACCGGTTTTTTGTTGGGGAGGGCCCGGCCCGGGATTGGGCGGGTTGGGGCTCCGGCCGGGCAAAGGTGGTTCACGGGCGTTGCGGCCCTCTCTCGGGTTCGGGACGTGGCGCGGGCTCGGGGGTTGGGCTGGTGCGTGATTCCGGGCTTTTGACTTTCGGCGGGGTGATTTGTGTGTCGGGTGGGTACCACCGGTCGGGTTCTTTGGCCCGTGGGACGGTGGTGGTGGCTTTTGAGTTTCGCTTCTGAGTTTCGTGCCCCTTGACTTTTGGCGTTCCTGACCTACCGTTCGGTCAATTTTTCGATGGGCACGGATCGGACAGACGGGGAGCGGACCCGCCAACGGATCCTGCGGGCGGCTCTGCGGTGTTTTGCCGAGCGCGGCTACGCCGGCACGGCCATGGGCGACATTGCGCGTGCGGCGCGGGTGTCCAAGCCGGCGCTTTATTATCATTTCCGGGACAAGGCGGCCCTGTTTCGTGCCCTGTTAACCGGGGCGCATGAGTTGCGCCGGCGGCGGTTGGAGGAGGCGCTGGCGTCGGCGGCGGACCTTCGGACACGGCTGGTGGCGGCGATGCGGACCTGGTTCGATTCCTTTGAGGAGAACCGGCAATGGTTGCAGCTGGGGATGGCGACGACGTTTGCCGCGCCGGGGGAGGTGCCTGCGGAGTGTGACGGCCGGCATTTGTGTCGGCGGAATTTTGAGGTGGTTTGTGCGGCGCTGGCGGAGGCGCAGAGGCGGGGGGAATTGACGAAGGCGTTGAGTGCGAGGGAGCTGACGCACGCGTTTTTCGGCCTGGCGCATACGTTTCTGGCGGCTTCGTTGATTTTTGATGAGGAACCGCCGGGGGCGGATTTGCCGGAGCGTTTGGTGGATTTGTTCCTGGGAGGTGCGGGCGTGCGGTCGCCGCGGCGGGCCGTGGCGGCCGGGTCCCGCGGCCCCGGAGCGGGCACGGGTAACGGTTTGGAACAGCGGTCATGAAAAAGCAGATAGCCTGGGCTGTGTTGATCTGGTTCGGTGTGGCGGCCGTGCTGGCGGGGATCAAGGTGTTACAGATTCGCACGATGATTGCGCAGGCGCGGAACCTGCCGCCGCCGACCGAGGCGGTGTCGGTGTTCGAGGTGCGGGAGGAACGCTGGCCGCGATTGTGGACTGCGGTGGGGTCGGTGCGGGCCGTGCGAGGGGTGCGTGTGACCAGTGAGTTGCCCGGGGTGATCCGGGAGGTGGCCTTTGAGGCGGGGTCGGAGGTGGCCGAGGGGGCGCTTTTGGTGCGTTTGGACACCTCGACGGAGGAGGCGGAGTTGCGTCAGGCCGAGGCGGAGGCGGAGCTGGCGCGGCTGGAATTGGAGCGGGTGCGGGCGTTGCATGCGGCGCGGACGGTGTCCCAGGCGGAGCTGGATGCGGCCGAGGCGGCGTGGAAAGGGGCGGCGGCGCGGGTGGCGGCGATTCGTTCCACGATTGACAAAAAGACGGTGCGTGCGCCGTTTGCGGGTCGGTTGGGGGTTCGGGAGGTGCATGTGGGCCAGTATTTACAGGCGGGGGCACCGATTGTTTCCCTGCAGGCGCTGGATCCGGTGTATGTGGAGTTTGCGCTGCCGCAGCAGGCGGTGGCGCAGGTGCGTCCGGGCCTGGCGGTGGAGGTGACGGCCGATGCCTATCCGGGCCGGACGTTTCGCGGCGTGGTGACGGCGACGGATCCGGACGTGGACCCGGCCACGCGAAGTTTACGGGTGCAGGCCACGTTGCCGAATCCGGACGGAGCGTTGCGGCCGGGGATGTATGTGGAGGCGGCGGTGGTGTTGCCGGAGGCGGACATGGTGCGGGTGGTGCCGGCGCCGGCGGTGTTGCATGCGCCGTATGGGGACTCGGTGTTTGTGGTGGAGGCTGCGACGAACGACGCGTCGGGGGTTCTGGTGGTCCGGCAGCAGTTTGTGAAGCTGGGCCGGCGCCGGGGCGATTTCATCAGTGTGACGGCCGGGTTGGAGCCGGGTCAGCGGGTGGTGAGTGCCGGTGTGTTCCGGTTGCGGAACGGCATGCGGGTGACGCTGACCGACGTACCGACGCCGGAACCGAGTTTGCAGCCGCAACCGGCCGAGGGCTGAACGGGCGATGAGGACGATCACGGACATTTTCATCCGGCGGCCGGTTTTGGCCGTGGTGGTGAGCCTGGTGATTGTGATTGGCGGGCTGCAGGCGATGTTCACGCTGACGGTGCGCCAGTATCCGCGGAGCGACAATGCGGCCATCACGGTGACGACGGTCTATGTGGGGGCCAGTCCGGACCTGGTGCGGGGTTTTGTGACGACGCCGCTGGAGCGGGCGATCGCGGCTGCCGACGGCATTGATTACATCGAGTCGGTCAGTCGCCAGGGGGTTTCCACCATCACCGTGCGGCTGAAGTTGAACTATGATCCGAACAAGGCGCTGGCGGAGATCAGCTCGCGGGTGAACCAGGTGCGTGGGGACCTGCCGCCGGGGGCGGAGATTCCGGTCATCAACATTGAGAACGCGGAGAGTGCGATTGCGGCGGCGTATTTGAGTTTTACCTCGGATTTGTTGGAGGCGAACCAGATCACCGATTATCTGGTGCGGGTGGTGCAGCCGCGGTTGTCGGCAATTGAGGGGGTGCAACGGGCGGATGTGTTGGGGGGCCGGACGTTTGCGATGCGGATCTGGCTGAAGCCGGATCGGCTGGCGGCGTATGGGCTGGGGCCGGAGGATGTGCGACGGGCGCTGCAGGCGAACAATTTTCTGGCGGCGGTGGGCCGGACGAAGGGTGCGCTGGTGCAGGTGGACCTGACGGCCAACACGGATTTGCGCTCGGCCGAGGAATTCCGGAGCCTGGTGATCCGCCGGGTGGGGGATCGGCTGATCCGGCTGGGGGATGTGGCGGATGTGGTGCTGGGGGCGGAGGATTACGACAGTGAGGTGCGGATGTCGGGTCGGCGCGCGGTGTTCATGGGGGTATGGGTATTGCCGACGGCCAACACGCTGGATGTGATCCGGCGGGTGCGGGCCGAGGTACATTCGATCCAGAAGGATCTTCCGAGCGGGCTGGAGGTGGCGTTTGCGTATGACGCGACCGAGTACATTGAGAACTCGATTCGGGAGGTGTTGCGGACGCTGTCGGAGACGCTGTTGATCGTGGCGGTGGTGATTTACCTGTTTCTGGGGTCGTTGCGGTCGGTGCTGGTCCCCCTGGTGGCCATTCCGGTTTCGCTGATCGGGGCGGTGTTTTTGATGCAGGTGTTCGGGTTCACGCTGAACCTGCTGACGTTGCTGGCGATTGTGTTGTCGGTGGGTTTGGTGGTGGACGATGCGATTGTGGTGGTGGAGAACGTGGAGCGGCACGTGCGGGAGGGGCTGACGCCGGTGCGTGCGGCGGTGTTGGGTGCGCGGGAGCTGGTGAGGCCGGTGATTGCGATGACGATCACGTTGGCGGCGGTGTATGCGCCGATCGGGTTTCAGGGCGGGCTGACGGGTGCGTTGTTTCGGGAGTTTGCCTTCACGCTGGCGGGTGCGGTGTTCATTTCGGGGGTGGTGGCGCTGACACTTTCGCCGGTGATGTCGGCGCGGTTGCTGGATGCCGCGCGGGAGTCGCGGGGGCTGGCCGGTTGGGTGAACCGGATGTTTGACCGGCTGAAGGCCGGGTACGGTCGGGTGCTGGATCTCACGCTTGCGCATCGGCCGGCGGTGTACGCGTTGTGGTTTGGCCTGAGCCTGTTGGTGATCCCGATGTATCAGATGGCGCCGAGGGAGCTGGCGCCGGCAGAGGATCAGAACGTGATCTTCGGAATTGTTGAGGCGCCGGCGAATGCCACGGTGGAGCAGACGACGTTCTACACGGAGCTGTTGAACGGGGAGCTCATGAAGGTGCCGGAGGCGCTGCAGACGTTTCAGATTACGTTTGGTGACAACGGCTTCAGCGGGTTGGTGTTGAAGCCCTGGGCGCAACGACAACGCACGGTGTTTGAGGTGGTGCCGGAGGTGCAGCAGGCGGTGAACCGCATCCCGGGGATCCGCACCATGGTGGTGACGCCGGCACCGCTGCCGGGTGCGGGCTCGTTTCCGGTGGAGTTTGTCATCGGTTCGACGGCCGAGCCGGAGGAGATCCTGCGGTTTGCCGAGGAGCTGCAACGGCGTGCGGCGGCCAGCGGGTTGTTTGCGTTTCCGCCGATCCTGGATACGAAGCTGGACCAGCCGGAGGTGGAACTGGTGCTGGACCGGGACAAGGTGGCGGCCATGGGGTTGGACCTGGCGTCGGTGGGCTCGGATTTGGCGACCCTGCTGGGCGGCAATTACGTGAATCGGTTCAGTTTGCAGGGGCGCAGTTACAAGGTGATTCCGCAGGCGCTGCGGGTGGAACGATTGACGCCCGAACAGATTGAGCAGACGTACGTGCGGGGGCCGGACGGGCAACCGGTGCCGCTGAGCACATTTGCGCGGCTGGAGTTGCGGACGCGGCCGCGGGCCCTGCACCGGTTTCAGCAATTCAACGCGGTGAAACTGAGCGGTGTGGCCATCCGGCCCCTGGACGAGGCGCTGCGGTTTTTGGAGCGGGAGGCGGCGGAGATCCTGCCGGCGGGGTATCAGATCGGGTACACGGGAGAGTCCCGGCAATTGCGCGTGGAGGGCAGCAAGTTCCTGCCGTCGTTTGCGCTGGCGTTGACGTTGATCTTTTTGGTGTTGGCGGCGCAGTTCAACAGTTTCCGGGATCCGTTGATCATCCTGCTGGGGTCGGTGCCGCTGGCCATGTTTGGCGCCCTGGTCTTCTGTTTTCTGCGGATGCCGGATCCGAACACGCCGTTTTTCACGTCGGGCTGGACCACGACGTTGAACATTTACTCGCAGGTGGGGCTGGTGACGTTGGTGGGGTTGGTGTCGAAGAACGGGATCCTGATCGTGGAATTTGCGAATGAACTGCAGCGGGCGGGTTTGGAGAAACTTCAGGCCATTCGACAGGCGGCCCTGATCCGGTTGCGGCCGGTGTTGATGACCAGTGTGGCCACGGTGGCCGGGCATTTCCCGCTGGTGCTGGTGAGCGGTCCGGGGGCGGCGGCGCGGAACTCCATCGGTTTGGTGATTGTGAGTGGGATGGCCCTGGGCACGATTTTCACGTTGTTGGTGATACCGTCCCTGTACATGTTGCTGGCGCGCCAGCACAAGGGTGAGGAACCCGGGGCTTTGGGCCGGGACTTTGCCGAGGCGGAGGTTGTGGGCATGGAAACTTCGGAACTGCCGAAGCCGGCGGCGTCCTGAACCCCGGGGGTCGCTTCCGAGGTCCCGGAGGTTTCGGGGTTGGCCCACGTTTGGGGCGATGATCCGGGTGGTTGGCCCGGTGGAGGGTGACGGACCCCAGAGACCCTTCCTGATTGGGGGCGTGGCCCAGCACGCGGCCGGTGGGCGGATGGCGTTGGCGTCAGTTTCCCGCGTTTACAGGAGCTTTTGGTACTGGGGGTGTTGTTCGAGTGTGCGCACCAGGTCGCGGACTTTTTGGGCCTGGTCCTTGTGGACCAGCAGGACTGCGTCCCGCGCAAGGACCAGGACCATGTCCCGAACGCCCACCAGGGCCACGGGCGTGCGTCGGGATGCCGGGCGGTCGTCGTAAACGAAGTTGTTGGACGCGTCGATGGCGATGCATCCGGCTTTCCAGACGTTCCCGTGCTCGTCTGCGGGCAGATGCCGCGCCAGGGCGGTCCAGGAACCGACGTCGTCCCAGTCGAAGGTGGCGTCGGCCACGACCACGTTGCGTGCCTTTTCCATGAGGGCGTAGTCGATGGAGATGCGCGGCAGTTCCGGGTATTCGCGGGTCAGGAGGACTCGGAGCCGGCCGGGACGGGCTCGGGCGGTTTCGGCCCATCGGATGGCTGCGGCGTGGATGCGGGGCTGGTGCTCGCGGAGTCCCTCCAGCAGGGTGTGGACCCCCCAGACGAACATGCCGGCGTTCCAGCGGTACCGACCGGTTTGGAGGAACTCGAGGGCCCGTTCGGGCGGGGGTTTCTCCACGAACGCATCGGCCTTGTGGAATCGGGTTCTGCCGGGGAGATTTTCGGTCCCGTTCTGCCAGGGTTCGCCCACACGGATGTAGCCGTAACCGGTGGCGGGTTCAGTGGGCGGGATTCCCAGGGTGACGATGACGGGTTGGCGGGCTGCCAGCAACAGTGCATCCCGGAGGACCTGGCGGAAGCGGTCGGTGTCGTGGATGATGTGATCGGCCGGGAGCATGGCCATGGTGGCGTCCGGGCAGCGGGCGCTGACGATGGCGGCGCTGAGGGTGACCGCGGCGCAGGTGTCGCGTCCGACGGGTTCCACGATCAGGTTGGAGCGCGGCAGGTCCTTGAGCTGGGTTCGGACCTTGGGGGCTTGATCGGCGGTGGTGATGACGAGGATGCGCTCGCGGGGGACCAGGGGTTCCACGCGCTCGACGGCCCGTTGAAGGAGGGACCGTCCGTTCCAAATCGGGACCAGATGCTTGGGCAGACGGCGTCGGCTCAGCGGCCAGAACCGTTCCCCGCGGCCTCCGGCCATCAATACAACGTAAAACCGGTCGTTGTCGGGCGTCGTTACGTTCTCGGACATGATGCACAGCAGGAAGGGACGTGACACGGGTTGAAGTCAAGCCGGCAGACCTTGCACGGGGGGCTGAGGTCTCAGTTCATTGCGTTTCGGTTGATTGCCCGGGTGGTCCCGAGTTTAGTTCGCCGGGCACGCCCCGTTGCGCGGGCCACCGGCTCTGAGGTTGTTTTGCGGGTTTGGGGAAAGGAAGCCGAGGGAAGGGTTCGTTGCGATCGAGCTGTGGCCTGTTGGGGTGGGAGGCGCCGGCGGGAGGTGCCGGCCAAGAGGGGGGCGCATTTTTCAGCGGGGGAAAGGCTGGCTGTTGAGTATCCAGAGCAACAGGGCCACCAAGGCGGATACGACCAGGCCCACGGCGAGTGCGGCGAGTCGGATCCGGCGTTGTTTGCGGAAGTACGCCCGGCCGCCCATGCCGGGGAGCAGGTAAAACCGGCGGCGCTCCTTTTCCTCCGGTGACAGGCGTCGGCCCAGGAGCAGGCGTCGGAGGGACGGGCGATGTTTGGAGTTGGATCGGGCCATGACGGAACCCGGCATTGCGATCATCCGCGTTTTCGTTCCAGGGCCAGTTGGTATCGGCGGAGCCGGTCGGCCTCGGCGGGCTGACCGGCACTGGAATGGGCGGCGTAGAGCTGGGCGCACAAGACCGCCAGCAACTGGCGGGTCGTGACCGGCTTGAGGTCGGCCTCGGTGGCGTCCGGGATTTGCTCGCGAACCCTGCGCAGGGCGGTTGCGCGGCTCATGAGGGCGCCTTCGTGGGACGCCTCGATGAAGATCTCGCTGGTGGACGTTTGGTATCGGCAGAAGAAGAACCCCGGCAGAGGGATGCCCGTCAGGGGCAGGCCGAGGCGGCGTCCGAGCACGAGGTACAACACCCCGGCGGCCATCGGACTGGCCAGGCCCGTGGCGAGAACCTGGTCGAGGTAGCTGGCTTCGGGCCGCAGGGCGAATTCTTCGCTGGCAAGGATGCCGAGGTCATTGAAAAAGAAGGCGTTGACCACGTGGATGCGGGTGCGTGCGTGGCTGCGGGGTTTGATGCGTTCGCGCAGGGTGGCGGTGTAGCTGTCGAACAGGGCCTGGTACCCTTCCGGGTTGATTTCGGGATCGCGGGTACGGGCCAAAAGGATGAGCCCGAGCTCGAGGTCGAGATGTTCCGGGCTCCGGAGGCAGAAGTTCAGGAACTGATCGTCGGCATTGCGGCGTTCCAGTTCCAGCACGATTTCGCGTACGCGCCGGCGGAGCAGGGGATCGGAATGGGCCAATTGTTGGCGCAGCCAGGGCAGGACGGCGGGTCCGCGGGCGATCAGATGTTCACGGACGGCGTCAAAAACGGCCGGGTCTTCGTCGCCCAGGAGCGTGAGCAGGGCCGCCTGCCGGCGTTCCGACCACGCCTCGGCGGTGGCGCTGGATCCGGTCAACTTCATTGCAGCGGCCATTCAACCAGACCAGCGATGGGGCTTCAATGCTGGAGATGTCGCGGCTTCAGGGTGACGGCCATACAGCGGTCGCTCGCCTTGGCGGCTCTGATCAGGGGAACTCGAATGGTGGAAGGTTTGTGGGCTTTGAAGGCGGGTTCCTCGGTTCCTCGGATGGACTGCGTTCATGGTGTTGGGCCGGATGCGGCGGGGGATGGTTTGGTGCCGGGGCATTCTCCGGAGCTGTTGTCGTGCGGTGATGGGGTTCCCGTTTTCTCGGGCGTTTGAGGGCGCTGAAGCGGGGGTCGAGGGTTTGGTTTTGAGGACCGGCAGCGCGGGAACCGGGCGTGGTGGCCGCAAAAATTTTTTTGCAAAAACCGTTGACAGGCCGTGACTTGCTTCATAATCTGGCGGCGTCATACAAAGGAGTCCGAAACGTCTGAGCCAGGAGTGGGAACAATGAAAAGGATCAAGGTTTTGCTGGCAGCCGGGTTCGTGGGTGGCTTTGTTGCGGTGGCCGCCGCCCAGACGTTGGTGTACGACAATTCCTCCAATGACCAGCTGGTGCGGTTCAATCCCGGCACCGTGGAGGTGGGGGATGAAATCATCCTCGCCTCCGGGCCGGAGCGGATGATTTCGTTGTTCCAGTTTCAGTACTGGGGCGAGAATTTCTCCGGCGACGAGCAGATTCGCGTGCGCTTTTACGCCAACGATGCCTTTTATGCGAGCCACGGCACGTTCATTGCGCCGGGAACGATCCTGTACGACAGCGGTTGGTTCCCCATTGTTGCCACGCCTCGGCAGACCATCCTTCTGGACTATGCCACTCTACTGGCCGGTAATTCGGGCAACCCGGTGATTGTGCCTGATTCGTTCACCTGGAGCGTTCAATTCCTGAACGTCGATTCGGGCGCGGGTGAACGGGCGGGGTTGGATGTGTACAGCCCTCCGACCGTGGGCAACAATTACACGAGCTATTGGGAGAACGATCCGCTCAACGGCTGGCTCTTGAAGACCAACCAGTGGGGCATCCCGATGGATTTTGGTGCCAAGGTTTATGCCGTGGTTCCGGAACCGAGTGTTTTGGCCCTGGGTTTGGGTGGCGGGTTGTTGTTTGTCCTGCTACGCGGCCGCCGGTTCCAGAGCTGATTCAGAGGTTCCTCCCGGTTGCTACTTGGCTCGGGCGAGCAGGGCGCGGTTCAAACCGCGCCCTTGCTTTTGGGTGAAGGGTGTTGGCGGCGCGACTGGGGGCTCACGGCATCTGGATGGTGGTTCACCGGCTCCGGGGACGTGCCGGGCGGATACAGGGTTGACCCACGGAGATGCAACGGGGATTGCGGGTGAACCGGCCACAGAAAGGCGCGGTTTTCGTGGTCGGGTTCGGGCGATGTCGGAATGGTACCCGGCTGGCTTTGGTGGTCCGGGCTGGACCCGGTGTTATCCGCTCGGGACAGGCTTGTGACGTGACGGGGCACGGGAAACGAGCCTCGGGACTTGTGGGCGTGCCGCCGGTTGGGGTGCGTGGTTGTGGTTGGGAGTCGGGGGCTGAATGAATGGCGGGCTTGATGGGTGGGGTTGTCGGGTTGCCTTTGGGAAAAGGGGTGGCACCTTGGCGGTCAAACTGGTGGAGGCGACCGGTTTGGGGAGGGCTTCTACGTGCGAGCGGATTTGTGGCGGGTCTCATGGGCACCGGCATGAGGAGCAGGGGCGGGCGAGAGAAAGGTGACGCGTCAGCCGGGAAGCCGGTTGTGGACGTCGGGTTGGGCGTGAGTTGCAGGCTGCGTTGGGCTCTGGTGTTGGTGTTCTTATTGGTGCTGCCCGTCAGGGCCCGGGCCGACGTGGGCACACCGTTGGTTTGGGGCACGGCGTTTCAGTTGTTGTTCGGCAACGCCCTGCTCGGTTGTGCCGAGGGTTGGTTGGTAGCGCGGATTGCGGGTTTGAGCTTTCGGAGGTGTGTTGGTTGGATGATCCTGGCCAGCTACCTTTCGTCGTGGGCGGGATTCTGGGGATTCACTGCTCTGTTTGAGACGTGGCATCCCGACGTGTACACGGTGCGTTGGGCAGGCTGGTGTCTGCTGGTGGCCGCGTATGTTGCGACCGTGGTGCTGGAGTGGCCATTTGTGGCATTGTGTTGCCGGCGGCTGGAGCACTGGTTCCAGACCAGTGTCAAATCTTCGCTGCTCGTGCAGACGGGTTCCTACCTGGTGTTGTTTGGGGGCTTTTATCTTCTGAGCCTGAGTTGGCTTTTCGCAGGCTGGTCCTTGGTACGGCCGGCAGAGCTGGAGCTGCCGCGGAATGTGGTAGCGTTCTACATTTCGACGGATGGCAGGCACGTTTACGCCGCCAGGTTGGACGGCCAACCGGGCGTGCGGATTGCCGATCTGGACGGATTTGACCCCTGGCAGGATCACCTTGGACTGGTCCCGTCGGAAGGCCACACCAATGATTGGGACCTGGCGGTCGTGCGCAGGCAGGACCCGGTCCAGCGGGTCTGGCCGCGTGTGAGTTCGCTGGAGAAGGTTTCGCCTCAAATGGCGCAGCGTACTTCGTATTATTGGCGTTGGGGACTGAAGCCGTTTGAAGCGGGGCCCGAAGGTGGCAGCCCGTGGGAAGTTCATTGGAGCATGTGGCCGGAGATGGGCCTGTGGGCGAGGCGGGGAGACCAAATGGTAGCTGTCCGGGTGATGACGCCGTTTGGGGGATACAGTGTCTGGCAGGCGGTTCAGTTACCCGGGGACCTGGTGCTGGTGCAGTTTGAGGATCAGGTTTGTGCGGTGGATTTGTCGCGCCGGCGGATGGCCCTGTTGTGCCGGGGGATGGGGATCCTTGCGCTTCATGACGATCAGGTGGTGAACATGCCCCCGGGGCTTCGCTGAACTTCAAGGGCAGCCGGGCCGGGAGGGGCATTTTTTACGATCTCGGCCGAACGATCCGGCTTTCTGTGCGTGGCGTGTGGGGTGCGGGCCCGGCCTTTGCGGTGGGTTTGCGGTGGGGCGCCGGGGAGATTCAGCCCCGGTCGGGCGGGTCATTGTCGGGGCCCTGCCCCGGTTGAATTCACGGCTGGTAGAGGATCGCGTTGAGGATCAGGCGGGTGAAGGCGGGTTGTTGGAAGTCGCGGATGCTGTGGCCGGGTTGGAAGTAGACGATCCAGCCGGAGTCTGCCGGCCGGATCCATCCTGCGCGGTCCTGCATCCAGATCCGGCCGGTGACCGGATCGCGGTACTTGAGGCCGAGCAGGGGTGTTCGGGGGCCGATCAAGGTGTGGTTCAGGTACACCTCGGTTTGCTCGAGGATCATGCCCGGCAGGGGTTGTTCTTCGCCGCCGGTTTCGCGTCGGTAGGGAATGTTGTGGGGCCATGCGACCTTGTGGCTGGTGATGAAGTGATCCGGAGCGAGGTTGACGATTTCCACGGTGGCGGGTTCGATCCATTTGTAGCCGCCCGTGCTGACGTCGCCCTGGGGAAGTTCAACTCCCAGGAAACGGAACCAATCGGGGTTTTTGCGTTTGGCCGAGCTGATGGAGTGATGGAGCACGATGAGCCGGCCACCGGCGCGGGTGTAACGGATGAACGCCTGTTCGGCGTTGGTATCGAGGTTGCGGTGGATGTACACGATGACCGCCCGGTGGGAGGCCAGGTCGGTCGGCAACTGATTTTGGGGCACGATGGTGGTGTCGAGGTGTTCCCGGGTCCTGCACTGTTCGGCCAGGTACTCCATGGCAGGGAACTCGTCGGCGACGATCAGGACGCGGTCGCGGGCCTGGCCCGTGCAGGTGAGGCATGCAACTGAAAGGGTCCACAGCAGCCTGTTCATGGAATCGAGGATGGGAAAAGGGTACCGATCCGCAAGCGGGGTTTTGGGGAGGAAGGGTCCGGGCTTGCGCGGGTGTGTGTGCCCTCTACACTGCGCGGCTCTCATGGTGAACCTGAGCCAGTTGAATCCGCAGCAGCGGGAGGCGGTGGAGACGGTGGACGGACCGGTCCTGGTCCTGGCGGGGGCCGGCACGGGCAAGACGCGGGTGATCACGTATCGGATTGCCCATTTGATCGCGCGCGGCGTGCCGGGCGACCGGATTTTGGCGGTGACGTTCACCAACAAGGCGGCGCGGGAGATGCTGGAGCGGGTGGAAACGTTGCTGGGCCGGCGCGGCGGGGGACCGGCTGCGGGGTCACGGCCGTTGATTTGCACGTTTCACAGTTTTGGTGTGCGACTGTTGCGGCGGTACATCGAGCGGCTGGGGTACAAGCGGAATTTTGTGATTTACTCCGAGTCGGATCAGTTGGCGCTGGTGCGGCGGATTTTGGGTCGCTTTGCCGGCGGAGTGCCCCGGGTGGATCCGTGGGTGGTGTTGGGGTGGCTGAGCCGTTGGCGCAACGGTGATGTGGCGCTGTGGCAGCGGCTGGATGAGGAGAGCCGGTTGCTGGCGGAGCGGGTGCGGTCCGCGTACGAGCAGGGGCTGCGGGCCTGCAACGCGGTGGATTTTGATGACCTGTTGTTGTTGCCGCTGCGGTTGTTTCGGGAGCATCCGGACGTGCTGGCGGAGTGTCAGGAGCGGTATCGGTATGTGCTGGTGGACGAGTATCAGGACACGAACGCGGTTCAGTTGGAGCTGTTACGGTGTTTGGTGGCGCGGCATCGGAACCTGTGCGTGGTGGGGGATGACGATCAGAGCATCTACGGGTGGCGCGGGGCGGATTTGACGAACGTGTTGAATCTGGAGGCGCATTTTCCGGAGCTGCGGGTGATCCGGTTGGAACAGAACTATCGCAGCACGAACACGATCCTGCGTGCGGCCAACGCCCTGATCCGGCAGAACGCGCGACGGCGGCCAAAGCAGTTGTGGTCCCGCAGGGGTGAGGGTGCGAAGATCGTGCTGCGGGTGTACGCGGATGAGGCGGAGGAGGCGGCCGGGGTGGTGGAGGCGATCGAGCGGAAGCGGCTGTTGCAGCGGGTGCCGTGGTCGGCCCAGGCGGTTTTGTTTCGGACGAACGGTCAGGCGCGGCCCCTGGAGATGGCGTTGCGGCGGGCGGGGGTGCGGTACCGGGTGGTTGGGGGGCAGAGTTTCTTCGATCGCCGGGAGATTCGTGACGTGGTGGCGTGGTTGAAGACGCTGGTCAATCCGGAGGATGACGTGAGTCTGCTGCGGATTGCGAATGTGCCGCCGCGCGGGTTGGGGGAGGAGACGATGGAGCGTGTGCTGGCTTTGAGCGTGGAGCGGCATGTGCCCGTGTATCATGCTCTGCGCGAGGCCATGACGAGCGACCGGTTTACCGCCCGGGCACGGCAGGCGATGGTGGGCCTTGTGGAGACCATAGAGGAGGCGCGGCGGGCGTGGAGTTTGGTCGGGCCGGGTACGGGTTCGGCCTTTGGGGCGGAGGCCTGGATTGGTTTTTTTGAGCGTCTGGGGTACTTCGAGATGTTGCGGCGTTCGGAGAAGGATGCGGAAGCCGGGGAAAATCGTGTGCAGAATGTGCGGGAGTTTCTCACCGATCTGATGCAGCGCGGCAACGGGACGGCGGAGGTGGAGGGATCGGCTCTGGACCGGCTGCAGACGGCGTTGGAGACGGTGACGCTGGATGCGGAGCGGTTTGAGGAGGAGGAGCAACCGGCGGGCGATGCGGTCACCTTGATCACCATGCACAGCTGCAAGGGGCTGGAGTTTCCGCACGTGTACATTGTGGGGCTGGAGGAGGGACTGTTGCCGCATGCGCGTTCGACCCTGGAGGGGACGATTGAGGAGGAACGGCGGCTGTTTTACGTGGCGATCACGCGGGCGATGGAGACGTTGGAGCTGAGCCATTGTGAGGGCCGGCGCAAGTACGGGGACCGAACGCCCTGTCAGCCCTCGCGCTTTTTGCAGGAACTGCCGGAGGAGGTGTTGGTGCGGGTGAATTCGGGCCCGGCGGCCGCCCCCCCGGTGGATTCGGCCCGGGATTGGTTTGCGCGGATGCGCGAGGCGGTGGGTTGACGGGTTGGTTGGCTGGCCGGTTGGGGCGGGTGGGGCGGGTCAGGTTGCAGGCCGGGTGTCATGCGGGTCGAGTCCGCGGAGGTGGGCCAGGGCCTCGAGGATGGCCATGCGGAGGATGTCCAGGCACTCGGCGATGGCGGAGGGTTTGCCGGGCAGGTTGATGATGAGGCAGCGGCCGCGGATGCCGGCCGTGGCGCGGGAGAGGATGGCGGTGGGCACGCGTGGGAGACTGTGGAGGCGCATGGCTTCACCGAATCCGGGCAGTTCCTTTTCGAGGAGGGGACGGGTGGCTTCCGGTGTAACATCGCGGGGGGTGATGCCGGTGCCGCCGGTGGTGAGGATGAGGTCGCATCCGTCCTGGTCGGCCCAGGTTTGGATGCGGGTGCGGATACGGTCCACGTCGTCGGGGACCACTGCGGTGAGGAATTCGCAGGTCAATTGGAGGGACTGGCGCACGATCCGTTCGATTTCCGGGCCGCTGCGGTCTTCGTAGAGGCCGGCGCTGGCGCGGTCGCTGACGGTCAGGCGGCCGACGCGCAGGGGCCGTGTCTGCAGGAGGTGCCAGGCGGTTGGTTGGTTGGCGGGTTCGGGTTTCATGCCTTGGTTTTCTCGAGGAGGCGGATTTGGTCGATGCGCATGGTGCGGTCCACGGCCTTGCACATGTCGTAGAGGGTGAGCGCGGCGACGCTGACGCCGGTGAGGGCTTCCATTTCCACGCCGGTGGGCCCGGTGGTTTCTGCAGTGCAGGTGATCTCGATGCGGTCGCGGCGGACCCGGAACTCGACGGCCACGTGCGTGAGGGCCAACGGGTGACAGAGCGGGATGAGGTCGGCGGTGCGTTTGGCGGCATGGATGCCGGCGATTTGGGCCACGGTGAGGACGTCGCCCTTGGGCAGGGCGTTTTTGCGGAGGGCGCGGAGGGTGGCAGGCTGACAGAGGAGCACGCCGGTGGCGACGGCCCGCCGCCGTTGGTGGGGTTTGTCCGAGACGTTGACCATGCGGGCCCGGCCGGTTTCGTCCACGTGGGACAGTTGCGTCGGGCCGGGTCGGGCGGGTTTGGTTTGCGGTGCGGGATCCTTTTTCATGGTTGCAGGTTTAAGGGGAGGAATGAAACCGGGGCTGAGGGGGTGAGGGGGCCTGTTTGAGGTGGCAGGCGGAGGATGGCGTTGGCGGTGGCCAGGGCGGTGAGGTCGCCCGAACTCCGCCATGGGAGCGGTTCCAGCAGGGCCCGACCTTCGGGGTTGAGGCACCAGCGTGCGGGCCAGAAGGTTTCGAAGCGGTCGGGGGCCGCATCCAAGGTACGTGTGAGCAGGCCCGTCTTCCAGGGTGGGGTTGGGGACGGTGCGCCCTCCCAGGCCCGCAGGGCGCAATCGACGTAGATGTGCAGGCAGACCCAATGGGCCAGGGGGTTGCCGGGAAGGCCGATGGCCAGGGATCGTCCGCGCCGTGCCACGATCAACGGCCGACCGGGTCGGGCACGCACGCGCGCGATCACGACTTCGTAGCCGCATTGTTCGAGCAGGTTCCGGGTGAAATCGTGGGGACCGACGCTGGCTCCGCCGGAGATGAGGAGGAGGTCCACGAGGACATCGCCGCGGCGGGCGGGTTCGAGGATCCGGGCCACGACAGGTTCCTCCTCGGGCAGGCGCCACTGGCGGATTTGGAGGCCACGGTTGGCGCAGAAGGTTTGGACGAGGATGGAGTTGGAATCGCGGATTTGGCCGGGGCCGGGCGTTTCGGCGGGGTCCACCAGTTCGCTGCCCGTGGTCAGGTGCCAGACGGTGGGGCGACGGGTGACTTGTGGGCGTGTGTGGCCCAGGCTGGCCAGGAGGGCCAGAGTGCCCGGCTGCAGGATGACGCCGTGCGGGACCAACTCGTCGCCTGCGCGGGCGTCTTCGCCGCGCCGGCGGATGTAATCCAGGGGGGGACGTTCCCGGATTTCGATGATGTTGCCGAGGTCGTGGACGAATTCGCGGGGTATGACCTGCAATCCGGCGCAGGGGAGGGCTGCGCCGGTGGCGATGGCGACGGCCTGGCCGGGTTGGAGGGTTCGTGGTCGCCAGTCACCGGCGCGGAGTCGGTCCACCACGACCCACCGCGACGCGGGGTCATCCCGGCGGATGGCGAAACCGTCCATGGCGGACCGGTCGAACGGGGGCAGGTCTTCGGGTGCGGTAATGCTTTGACGGAGGCGGCGACCCAATGCCTGGTGGAGGGGGACAGCCTCCGGCTCCAGCGGCGGGCAAAGGGCAGCGATCTGCCGGCAGACGGCGTCGGCGTCCCAGTCGGTGTGTGGCGGTTGTGCCGATTCCTGCATGGGTCAGGGGTGCCGGGGTGCTTGCGGCGCGGGTTGGGTGCGTGGGTCCCTTGGGCGCGCCGCGATCCGGCGGGGAGACAGTAGGCGGAGGAGCGGGTAGCCGGCAAGCGCGGAGGCGGTGCAGAGCTGTGTATATTGGGCTGGAGTGTGGGTGGGGCGTCTCCGCGGGCGGGTTTGAAGATTCGGCTGGCGGCTGCGGGTTTGGGTGAGGGGGGGCGTGGGCGAGTTCGCTCAGACGTCGTACTTTTTGAAGAAGCGGCGGCGCGATCCGGAATCGGCGGGCTCGGCGTTTGAGGTGGTCTCGGCGGTTTGGTTGTCGGCCGTGGTGGTTGACGAGTCCGTGGGTGTTTGGGGCTTGTCGGTCTGCTGATCTGGGGGGTTGGTTTGGGGGGTGGCGTTCCGGTCGGCTTCTTCGACGGCGTCGACGAAAGCCAGGCGGAGGTTCATCAAGGTGTCGCGAAGGAGGCGGGTTTCCTCGGGGGTCAGGTTGCCGCGGGTTTTGAGTTCGAGCACGGCCAGTTGATCGATGAACATGCGGGCGGCGTCAAGGTCGCGTGTGGTCTGGCCGGTGGCGGGGTTGGGGACGCGGCCCATTGTGACCCGGGCCAGGTCGGCCAGTTGGAGCACGAGGCGGGCGAACAACACGGATTGTTCGCCGGCGGAGAATTCGTCGGCGGGCTGTCGGACGGGTTCGGTGTCGCGGTTCATGGGCTGCCCGGAGACGGATCCCCGTGTCGGGCCAGCTCGGTTTTGAGGTGTGCGACCAGCAGTGCCAGGCGATCGCTTGTGCGGACGCACTCCAGCAGTTGTTGCCGCACTGTGGCGGGCCCGACGAGGATCGCGCTAATGAGATCTGCCACAACGTCGGGATCTTTCAAGTCCAGGGTGTCTCGAAGGATGGCGGCCATGGCGTCGGGGCAGGGGACCAGGGAGACGACGTTTTCGGCGTCCATGAGTGTGGGGGGTGGGGGAAAGGGAAGACCGAGTTCGATGCGGCGCTGGACAAGGTCTCGGAGTTCCTGGAGGAGTGGCTGACAGTGGTTCGGAGGGGCGGGGATGGTGCAGAGGGGGGTGATGCGGTGGACGCGGTAAGGTTTATATCGGAGGGCCGGGGTGAGGCTGACGCGGATGAGGCCCTGAAGGACGACGTGGGCGGTGCCGTCGGAATGTTGGACGGCCATTCGGACAAGGCCCAGGCCGGCGACCTCGTGGGGTGTTTCGCGCTGGCAGCTGGGCTTTTGCATGGCCACGACCAGCATTCGGTGGGACTCGAGGACGTCGATCAACATGCGGCGGTGGCGGGGCTCGAAGACGTAAAGGGGCAGCAGCGACTGGGGAAAGAGGGTCGCCGCCGGCAGGGTCATCACCGGTACTTCGCAAGGTACGATCACCCAATCAATTTAGAGGCAGAAAGGTCGGGTTCAAGGGGGCTAATGGCCGGGATGGGCGCGGAGGCCCGCGGCGGGCCCGGTTTCGCCATTGTCAACCGCGCGGGGTTGGGAAAGAGTGGGCGGCGATGTCGGACGACACCTTGGTGGTGAACGAGATTTTTTACAGTGTCCAGGGCGAGAGCAGCTGGACGGGGTTGCCGTGCGTGTTTGTGCGATTGACCGGTTGTCCGCTGCGATGTTCGTATTGCGACACCGCCTATGCGTTTCGGGAGGGTCGCCGGATGGCTCTGGGGGCGGTGATGGAGGAGGTGGCGCAGCGGGCGCGGCCGTTTCGGGAAGCGGATCTGCGTGTGCCGGCGCCAGACGGGGTTGCGGTGCGGCTGCCGTTGGTGGAGGTGACCGGCGGTGAACCGCTGGCGCAGCCGGCGGTGCTGCCGTTGATGCGGGCGTTGTGTGATGCCGGGTACACCGTTTTGCTGGAGACCAGCGGGGCCTTGGACATCCGGCCGGTGGACCCGCGCGTGCGGCGGATTGTGGACGTCAAGTGTCCCAGCAGCGGGGAAGTGGAACGAAACCGGTGGGACAACCTTGAGGCGCTGCGTCCGACGGATGAACTGAAGTTTGTGATCGGGACCGTGGAGGATTATGAGTGGGCGCGCGACCAGATCCTGACGCGGCGTTTGGACCGGGTTTGCCCGGTGCTGGTTTCGTGGGTGCACCCGCTGACGCCGGCGCAACAGGATCCGGCGCTCAAACCGGTGCCGCCCGGGCAGCGTCGGTTGACACCGCGGGAGCTGGTGGAACGGATTTTGGCGGATGCTCTACCGGTGCGGTTTCAGACGCAGTTGCACAAATGGATCTGGCCACCGGACCAGCGCGGGGTGTGACGTGTGGCCGGGACCTCGGCCGGGCCGTGCGGCGGAAAGGGAGAAATGCGAGGGGAATGGAGCCGATGGAATCGGAGCGCGGGATGACGATGGGCAACCGGGGTTGGTTGGAGCGCCTGCGGGAGTACGAGGCGCCGAATGTGACGTTTGTGGATGCGGACGGTGGTTGGCCGATTGTTTGGGTGTCGGCGCGGGGGGAGTGGGTGTGGGATGTGGAGGGGCGGAGGTATGTGGATTTGACGGCTGGTTTCGGGGTGGCCATGGCCGGGCACCGGAGCCCGGCGTTGGTGCGGGCGATCCGGGCTCAACTGCGGTCGTTGTTGCACGGGATGGGGGACGTGCATCCGCATGTGGGGAAGGTGGAGCTTTTGGAGCAGTTGAGTCGGATCACGTTTGAGCGTTGGACCGGGCAGGGCGGCGGGCGGCGGTTGCGGGGGCGTGCCGTCCTGGGTTGCACGGGGTTTGAGGCGGTGGAGATTGCGCTGAAGACGGCGCAGCGGGCCACGGGGCGACCGTGGGTGGTGGCGTTTGAGGGGGGGTATCACGGTCTGGGGTACGGGGCACTGAACGTGACGCATCGGGAGTTGTTCTGGCGACCTTTTGAATCCCAGCTGCGTCGGTTTGGTTGTTTTGCGCCGTTTCCCGGGCGTGAGGAGGATCTGGGGCGGGTGGAACGGTGCCTGTCCCGGTTGCAGCGGCGGCGTGCGATCGGGGCCGTGCTCGTGGAGCCCGTGCAGGGTCGGGGCGGGATTCGGGTTCCGCCGGCGTCGTTTTTGCCGTGGTTGCGTGCGTGGTGTGATCGGCACGGGGCATTGTTGATCCTGGACGAGATCTTCACGGGGTTTGGTCGGACGGGCCGGTGGTTTGCGTGTGAACATTTCGGGGTGGTGCCGGACGTGATTTGCCTGGGAAAGGCCCTGACGGGCGGGTTTCCGCTGTCGGCTTGTGTGGGGCGCTCGGACGTGATGGAATCGGCCTGGCCGCCTTCTGCAGGGGAGGCCCTTCATACGAGCACGTTTCAGGGGCATCCGGTGGGTTGCCGGATGGCGCTGGAACAGATTCGGGAACTGGAGCGGCGCGACCTGGCGGGTCGTGCGGCGGGGATGGGTGCGTGGTTGATGGAGCGGCTTCGCGGGTTGCGTCCTGCGCCCGGGCTGGAGTATGAGGTGCGCGGCCTGGGTTTGATGGTGGGATTGGAGGTGCGCCGGAGCGACGGCGGCCCTGCGACGGCCGTGGTCCTGGACGCATTGAAGCGGATGTTGGTTCGGGGCTTTTTGTTGCTTCCGGAAGGGGCCGACGCCAACGTAGTGGCCTTCACGCCGCCGCTGACGGTGAGTCGGGCGGGGTTGGAACGTGCCGTCCGTGCGCTGGGAGAATGCCTGGACGAGGCCGCCCGGGCCACGACGCGCGAACGTCCGGATCACGCATGAAACCATCCGAGATGCGGAGCCTGCTGGAGTCGGAGGGGATTCGATTGAGCCGCCGGCTGGGCCAGCATTTCATGCATGATGCGCACCAGTTGGATCGGATGGTGGCCGTGGCGGAGTTGCAGGAGGGGATGCGCGTGTTGGAGATCGGGCCCGGGCTGGGGCCCCTGACCGAGCGGCTGTTACGTGCGGGTGCGCGGGTGTTGGCACTTGAAAAGGACGTGCGTCTGGCGCGGTTGTTGGAGGAACGGCTGGGCGGGGATCCGCGGCTGGAGGTGCGGGTGGTGGATGCCCTGGATTTTCTGCGGGAGGAGAAGCCGGATCTGGGGGAGTGGCGGGTGGTATCGAACCTGCCCTATTCCGTGGCGTCGCCGTTGTTGGTGGAGCTGGCCGGGTTGGAACGGCCGCCGGTGCGGTTGGTGGTCACGGTCCAGGCAGAGGTGGCGGATCGGATTGTGGCGGATGCGGGGGAACCTGCGTATGGGTTGTTGACCTTGCTGATCCGGCAGACGTATGAACCGGGGCAGCGGTTTCGCATTCCGGCGACGTGTTTTTATCCGGTGCCGAAGGTGGAGTCGGCGTGTGTGTTGTTGGAGCGTCGCCCCGGTGTGCCGGCGGAGCTGCGACCGGTCTTTCTGAAGCTGGTTCGACGGGCCTTTTCGCAACGGCGCAAGCAGATGTTCAAGCTGCTTCGAGCCGACTGGCCGGAGGCGAAGCTGCGGGAGGCCTTTGAGCGTGTGGGGCTTTCGCGGGAGGTCCGGGGCGAGGCGGTCTCGATGGAGCAGTACGTGGCCCTGGCCCGCGTGTTGGAGACATGAATGCGACCGAGTGGTTTGATGTGGTGAACGAACGGGATGAGGTGATCGGCCGTGCGCCGCGCGAGGAGGTGCATGGTCGGGGGCTGCGTCACCGGGCGGTGCATGTGCTGGTGTTCAACACCAGGGGACAGGTCTTCCTGCAAAAGCGTTCGCAAAGGAAGGATCGGGAGCCCGGCATGTGGGATTCATCCGCTTCCGGTCACGTGGACGCCGGGGAGGAGTATGACATGGCGGCGGTGCGGGAGTTGGAGGAGGAATTGGGGGTGAGACCCGCCCCGCCGCCGGAGCGCTGGTTCAAGCTGCCGGCCTGTCCGGAGACCGACCAGGAATTTGTGTGGGTTTACCGTCTCCGGCACGAGGGTCCGTTTGTCTGGCCAGCCGAGGAGATCGAGGACGGCGCGTGGTTTGATCCCGGTGCGATTTCCCGGTGGATTCGCCAGCAACCCGGGGTGTTTGCGCGGGCCTTTCGGTTTGTGTGGGCGGAGGTGGAACGGCGGGGGATGGAACGAACGCAGCCGGCGCAGCCATCCGGGCCGGGCGGGACGAATGCGTAACGGGCGGTTGCGGGGCGTCCGGCGTGGACGGGGTGTGGCCGCCTCGACCTGAGGGATTGCGGTGGTTAAGGTGGCGTGCATGGAACTCCGGGTGGTGAGCCTGTTGGGGTTGGTGACCATGGTACTGCTGGCGTGGTCCGTTTCGGCGGACCGGCGCCGGTTTCCCTGGCGGACGGTGGGTTGGGGGTTGGCGCTGCAGTTTGGGCTGGCGCTGTTGTTGTTGAAGACGGCGGGCGGGCAGGCGGTGTTTGAGGCGGCCGGTCGTGCGATCCGGGCGCTGACGGCGTTTGCGGACGAGGGGAGTCGCTTCGTGTTTGGTCCGCTGGCGGATGCCGCACTGATGAACCACGTGTTTCAGGGGCGTGGGCTTGTGTTTGCCATTTTGGTGACGGGGACGATCATCCTGGTGTCGAGTTTGTCGGCGCTGTTGTATCACTGGGGTGTGTTGCAGCGGGTGGTGCGCGCGATGGCCTGGGTGATGCGCTGGTTGATGGGCACCAGCGGGGCTGAAACGTTGTCGGCGGCGGCGAACGTGTTCATGGGACAGACGGAAGCGCCGCTGTTGGTGCGGCCCTACATTCCGGGCATGACGCGGAGCGAACTGTTGTGTCTGATGACCGGGGGGATGGCCACGATTGCGGGCGGGGTGGCGGCGGTGTATGCGCGGATGGGTGCGGAGGCCGGGCACCCGGAGATGGCGGGTCACCTGTTGACCGCCTCGGTCATGAATGCGCCGGCGGCGCTGTTCATGTCCAAGATTCTGTTGCCCGAGACCGAGGTCAGTGAGACCGCGGGCGGACAGCTCAAGGACCCGCCGCGGACGACGGTGAACAGCCTGGAGGCCCTCTGTCAGGGTGCGGGAGAGGGGCTACGGTTGTCCCTGAATGTGCTGGCGATGTTGATTGCGTTTGTGGCGGTGGTGGCGCTGGCGAATGGTCTGCTGGCCGGTCCCCAGCGGTGGCTGGGTGTGTCGGACCCGGTCACGCTGCAGGATTTGCTGGGCTGGCTCAACGCGCCGTTTGCATGGTTGCTGGGCGTGCCGGCGGCGGATTGTGTGACCGTGGGCCGGATTCTGGGGGAACGGATTGTGCTGAATGAGTTCATTGGTTACGCCACGCTGACGCATCCGGACACGGTCCTGAGCGAGCGAGGCTTTGTGTTGACGACCTATGCCCTGTGCGGGTTTGCCAATTTCACCAGCATCGCGATCCAGGTGGGCGGGATCGGGTCGTTGGCGCCGGAACGCAGGGGTGACATGGCGCGGCTGGGGTTGAGGGCGATGGTGGGGGGTGTGCTGGCCACCTATGTGACGGCGTGCATGGTGGGGGTATTGCTTTGAGGACCGGGGGCGGGTGCGGGCCCTGGCACGTGCGGGGCGGCGCGGGGCCCGGCGGTTTGTGTCGGCCAACGGAGGGCCGGTGCTTTCGGGATTGACAGTGGCGCGGCTGCGGGTTGAACTAGCCGCCGATTACTGTGGAAAGCTTAGAAATGGCGTTCCGAGTGGTCGGAGTCGGCTCCGGGGCCGGGTGGGAACGACCCGGCAGGGCGCGGGCTTTCCTTCGGGATGCCGGACTTCCTTCGATGACGGGCCGGGTCCGGCCGTGTGGGCCGGGGCCTGTCGGTGCCGGATGAACCCTGCAGTGGAGAACCTGCCATGCATTGGATCGACTGGATCGTCATTGCGCTGTACTTCGTGTTGATTGCGTGGATTGCGTGGTGGTACGGGCGACACCAGCGGGATACGACGGATTACTTTCTGGCGGGTCGGAATGCCGGTTGGGTGGTGATCGGCGCGTCGATTTTCACGTCGAACATCGGGTCGGAGCATATTGTGGGGTTGGCGGGGCAGGGTGCGTCCACCGGCATGGCCATGGCGCATTGGGAATTGCACGCGTGGTGTTTGATCGTGTTGGCGGGGTTGTTTGTGCCCTTCTACTACAAGTCGCGGGTGGCCACGATTCCGGAGTTTTTGGAGAAGCGGTTCAGTCCGCGGACCCGCTGGATTCTGTCGTGTGTGTCGCTGGTGGCCTATGTATTCACCAAGGTGAGCGTGACGGTGTATGCGGGGGCGGTGGTGTTTCAGGCGTTGTTGCCGGACACGTTTGGCAGTCCGCAGAACGCTTTCTGGGTGGGGGCGTTCAGCACGGTCATCATCACCGGGATTTACACCGTGTTTGGGGGGATGCGGGCGATCATGAACACGGCCACGCCGCAGGCGGTGATCATTTTGTTCGGTTCGTTTGTCATTACGGCCATCGGGCTGAGCAAGCTGGGTGGGTGGGATGAGCTGGTGGCCACGTGCAAGACCAATGCCGACCAGTTTGCCCTGTGGCGGCCGTTGAGCGATCCGGATTTCCCCTGGCTTGGCGTGGTGATTGCCTCGCCCATCATCGGGTTGTGGTACTGGTGCACGGACCAGTACATCGTGCAGCGTGTGTTGTCGGCGAAGGACCTGCCGACGGCCCGCCGGGGTGCGTTGTTTGGCGGCGTGCTGAAGTTGTGGCCGGTGTTGATCTTCCTGATCCCGGGCATGATCGGCTGGGCTTTGCACCAGAAGGGGATCATCCAGCTGCCGCCCAAGATTGTGAACGGCGAGGTGGTGGCGCCCATTGACGGTGACCAGGTGTTTCCCTCGCTGGTGCGGTTGTTGTTGCCGCCGGGGATTCGGGGTCTGATTGTGGCCTGTTTGTTGGCGGCGTTGATGAGTTCGCTGGCGTCGCTGTTTAATTCCAGCGCCTCTTTGTTCACCGTGGATATTTACGAGAAGATCCGTCCCGGGCAATCCGAGCAGCACCTGTTGATGGTGGGCCGGATTGCCACGGCGACCGTGGTGATCCTGGGGATCATCTGGATACCGGTGATGGCGAAGGTTTCGGGCGGTGGGTTGTACCAGTATCTGCAGAGTGTGCAGGGGTATTTGGCCCCGCCCATCACCGCGGTGTTCTTCCTCGGGCTGTTCTGGAAACGGCTGAACAGTGTGGGGGCGACCTGGGCCCTCGCCACGGGCTTTGTGCTGGGGATGCTGAAGCTGACGATCCAGGTCTTCTTTGGAAAGGAGAAGCAGTTCCAGGAACCGGCCTGGCTGGCGGCGATCGGGGATTTCAACTTCCTGTATGCGACCGGTGTGTTGTTTGCCATCAGTGCCATTGTCATGGTGGTGGCTTCGTTGTTAACGCCCCCTCCGCCGGAGGAAAAGGTGCGCGGGTTGACCTACGGTTCGATTCACCAGGAAGCAGCCGAGGAGATCCGGAAGAGCTGGGATGCCGGGAACATCTTCATGGCGCTTTTCATCCTGGTGTGCGTGCTGGGGATGTACCTGTACTTCAGCTTCTGGCTGAGCTGAGGCCGGGCGACCGAACCGGGCGGCGGGTTGGCCCTGGGCAGTGCTGCGGGCATTGCCGGTGGGTTGGATCCGCTTGAGCTGGTTGGGGCGGCCTCCCGCACTGCCGGTTAACCCCATCCGGCATGCATCGCAGTCAGCGGTTCAGGGCCAGCTGCAACGCCCGGAGGCAGCGTTCGTTCTCCTCCGGCCGGCCCACTGAGATCCGGATCCACTCGGGCAGGTCATAGCCGTCCATGGGTCGGACGATGACGCCCTGGCGGAGCATGGACTCGAACACGGCGTGGGCGTTGCCCACGCGGACGAGGATGAAGTTGGCCTCGGAGGGGATGTAGGGCAGGCCGAGCGATTCGAATCCCGTGGCGAGCTGGCGGAGGCCGGCCTTGTTGATGGCCCGGGTTTGTTCCACGTGGTCGTGGTCGTCCAGGGCTGCCAGGGCGGCTGCCTGGGCCAGCCGGTTCACGTTGAAGGGCTCGCGTGTTTTTTCGAGTGCGGCCACCACCTGCGGGTGTCCGATGCCATAGCCGACCCGCAGTCCGGCCAGACCGTAGATTTTGGAGAAGGTTCGGACGAGCAGGAGGTTCGGGGACCGACCTTCACGGATCGCTGGGAGAAAGTCGGCGGGGTGGTCCAGGAACTCGATATAGGCTTCGTCCAGGACGATGAGGACGTCGGGCGGGACACTCTCGACAAACTGTCGGAGTTCCTGCGGCGGGGCGCAGGTGCCGGTGGGATTGTTCGGGTTGGCGATGAAGACGACGCGGGTTTGGGGTGTGAACGCCGCGCGCATGGCGGCCAGGTCATGCGCGAAATTGCGGGCCGGCACGGTGATCAGCCGGGCGCCGAACAGCCGGGTGACCAGCGGATAGACGGCGAAGCAGTATTGCGAGACCACCACGTCCACGCCGGGTCGGAGCAGGGCGTGGCCGACGAGCTCGAGCACCTCGTTGGAGCCGTTGCCGAGGATGAGGTGTTCCGGGGTCAACCCGAGTTTCTCGGCGAGGCGGGCTTTGAGGGCAAAGGCGTGGCCGTCAGGGTACAGGTGGACGGTTGCGCAAGCGGCCTGCAGGGCCTGCAGTGCCCGGGGCGAGGGTCCCAACGGATTCTCGTTGGAGGCCAGTTTCACAATGGACTCCGGGGCCAGGCCGTGGATGCGGGCCACTTCTTCGATGGGCCGGCCCGGTTGGTAAACCGGGATTTGTTCCAGCTGCGGGTTGAGGGGAATCGGGCTTGGGTTCATGGTCGTGCATCTCCCGGCGGGGTCTGGCCGGCGCCCGGGTACAGCAGGGGAAAATGGATGGCCTGCACGCCCACGATGGCCGCGGCGCCCAGGATGTCCCAGGCGGCCGAGCCCCGCGGCACGTTGGCGGCCGGGCGGTCCAGACCCAGCAGGACCGGTCCGTACGCTTCCGCGCGTGCCACGTGATGCAGCAACCGCGCGGCGATCTGGGCCGAGTTCAGTTCCGGAAAAATCAGTACGTTGGCGGAGGCGGTCAGGGCGAGGTCGGGACATTTTCTGCGGCCCAACTCGGGCAGCAGGGCCACGTCGATCTGGATTTCGCCTTCGAACAGGGCCTCGAGATTTTGCTCCCGGGCCTTTTGACGGGCCAGGGCGGTGGCGGCGCGGACCCGCACGGCGGACTCATGTTCGGCGCTGCCCTTGGTGGAAAAGGACAGCAGGGCCACGCGGGGCTTGGCGCCGAGGAGGTGGCGGGCCAGCCGGGCCGTGGAGACCGCGATTTCGGCGAGTTCTTCCACGGTGGGGGCCGGAATGACGGCGCAGTCGGCAAGAAACAGGACGCCGTCCTCGCCGAAGCGTGAATCCCCGACCTCGACCACGGTGCAGCCGGCCACGGTGCGCGTGTGGGGGGCGGTGCCCACGATTTGTTGGAGGGCCCGCATGACGCTGGCCATGGTGTGGGTGGCACCGCTGACGATGCCGTCGGCCTGATGGAGGGCGAGCATCATGCTGGCGAAGTAGTTGGGCTGGAGCATGACTTCGCGGGCGTCCGTTTCGGGCAGACCGCGCATGCGCCGGAGCCGGGCGTACCGGGTGACGAACCCGTCGAGTTCCTCGCTCCGACTCGGATCCAGGACGCGGATACCGTCCAGGGCGAGTCCATGTTGTTGTGCGGTGGCACGGACCTGATCGTGTGGCCCCAGGACAATGGGTGCGCCGAGCCGGAGGGCATAGAACTGGCGGGCGGCCTGGAGCACGGCCGGTTCGGTGCCTTCCGGGAACACGATGCGCTTGGGATGGCGCTGGAGTTTTTCGATCAGGCCGGCGACGAATCGCATGGCCGGTCAAGTACCGCACGGCGGACCAAAAGGCAATCGGCAAACGCGGGCCGTGGGCTGCGCGGCCGGTTCACTCCTTTTGAGGGTGGCGCGCGGGGCGTTCGGGGGCTTTTGCGCCCTCCGGCGTGAGGAACTCGACCGCCAGAATCCGGTGGAGTTGCTCCATGGCGCGCATCAGACGCTGCCGGGCAGGGATGACTCCGGGCCGGGACAGGTCCAAAGGCCGGGCGAGGGCGTGTGTGACGCGATCTTGAAGGGGTCGGTTTGCGGTGGCTTGGCCGAGGGCGGCCAGGGCCTGTTCCACTTTAGCGAGGGCTGCGCGCGCACGTTGGACGATGGCGCGGGCCTGGTCGGGGGAGAGGCGGCCCTGGATGAGCCGCTGCAGGAGGCCGCAGCTGAAGGTGCGACAGCGTTCCGGTCTGAGTGCGTAGACACTGCAGAGCTGGCCGTTCAAGCAGGGACAGGGCTGGGGCAGTCGCCAACGACCGGGCTGACCGCGCAAGGGGACGTGCAGTTTCCGGAGGGTGGCGGCTTCGGACGGATCGGGGATGCGCACGTCGGCGAACAACACGCCATTGCAACAGAAGCCGCAGTGCGGGCAGAGCTCGCTCACGGCCTGCGCGGGTGTGAGGGCGCCGGGTGATGCAGGGTTCAACGCCATTCGTGTTTGGGATACCTGCGTTGGAGTTCCTGTTTGAGGCGAGGGTAGTGTTCGCGCCAAAATCCGGCCAGGTCCTGGGTGATCTGGACCGGTTTCATGCCCGGGCTGAGGATCTGGACCACGACGGGCACACGCCCCATGGCCACGCGTGGGGTTTCCGTGACGCCGAAGAGTTCCTGGATGCGCACGGAGATGAGGGGCGGACCGTCCTGGCGGTAGCGGACGCGGACGGTCCGTCCGTTGGCGAGGCGCACGCGTTCGGGGGCGTGCTGTTCGAGGAGGGTTTGCTGGTGTGCCGAGAGCCATGCCCGCACCAGGGGTGCCACGTCGCGGTCCTTGATTTCCTTGTAGGTGAAGGCGCCGTGGCAGAGGGTTTCAGTGACGCTGCGGCGGGCTTGGTCGGTGAAGGGTGGCAGCTGCAGTTCCGGGCAGGTGCGGGCCAGGAAATTGAGGCGCGCGATCCATTGTTCCACGGTATCGGTCCACGAGGGGAGGGTGAGTCGGCCGGCCAGAATCTCCGTGGCCAGGATTCTGGCGGCTTGTTCGGTCGGGGGCGGGTCCACCCGCCGTTGTGTCACGGTCAGGTCACGGAACCGGATCTCCTGGCGTGCTTCGACGCGGCGGGTTGCGGGATCGAAGAAGCACTCGGTGGTTGTTTGCAATTCGTGCGGGTGGAGTTCGGTGATCCAGCATGGCTCGACCGGGCAGACCAGCGACAGGACAGTTTCGGTCTGGCCGTTACTGTTTTGGATTTCGCGGATTTCTGCGGCGACGAGCAGGGGGCTGTCCCGCACGACTGTTTCCGGGTCCAGGACCGCCCTGCGACCGCCGGTGAGCTGGCACCGCAGGGTGCCGGAGTCGATCCGGCGGGCCAGGTGATCCGGGAAGGCACTGAGGATTGCGCGCGCCAGGGCGGCCGGAGGCGCGGACGACTCTTCGGTGTTCCAGCCCTGGCGTCGTGCGATCTGGAGGAACTGTTCGAACAGGTCGGCCACCTGCAGGGCCGTGCGCCGGTTGATTCCCAGGCGGTCGCAGGCTTCGGGTGAGAACCCTTGCTGACAGACGTAATCCCAGGCCTGGATGGCGCGGTGAAAGTCGGTGGCGAACCGGCTGCCCAGCAGGTCCTCGCGAAGGTCCTGGATTTCCCGGGGCACGCCCC
This sequence comes from Limisphaera ngatamarikiensis, assembly GCF_011044775.1. Taxonomy (NCBI): domain Bacteria; kingdom Pseudomonadati; phylum Verrucomicrobiota; class Verrucomicrobiia; order Limisphaerales; family Limisphaeraceae; genus Limisphaera; species Limisphaera ngatamarikiensis. Next base: position 159,797 of record NZ_JAAKYA010000082.1, read on the forward strand.
GCAGGAGCAGTTCGCGGCCCTGGGTGAGAGCAGCGGCCAGGCAGGCATCGCGCACACAACCCAGTCGTGCCGCTTCAAGCAACATCCGGGCGTACCGGGGATGGACGGGGAAGGCGAGCATTTGGCGACCGAGCGCGGTGATTCGGGTTCGGGGCGGTTCGGGTTCCGCGGGGGTGTCAGGGACCGGTTCCAGGGCGCCCAGTTCCAGGAGAAGTTGCTCGGCGCGGGCCAGGGCGCGTGGATCGGGGGGATCGAGCCAGCGGAAGCCGGTGAGGTCTTCGATGCCGGCGGCTTTCAACAGGAGGACCACTTCGCTCAGGTCGAGCCGTTGCAGTTCCGGCAGTTCACGTTCGGGTCGGGCGGCATGTTCCTGCCGGCTCCAGAGCCGGATGCAGATACCGGGGGCGGTACGGCCGGCGCGGCCGGCTCGTTGTTCGGCCGAGGCGCGGCTGATCGGCTCGATCCAGAGCGTGTTCAGGCCGCGGACAGGGTCGTAGCGCGGGATGCGGGCCAGGCCGCTGTCGATTACCAGTCGGACGCCGTCGATGGTGAGAGAGGTTTCCGCCACGTTGGTGGCGACGACCACCTTGCGGCGGTCGTACCGGCGCAGGGCGGCGTCCTGCTGCGTCGGAGGGAGTTCTCCGTGGAGCGGCAGCAGGACAAATCCGGCTGATTCGGGCCGGCGTTCCAGGGCACGGAGTGTTTGATGGATTTCGTAGGCACCGGGCATGAAGATGAGGACATCGCCGGGACCGCCGTTGGCCACGTATCGGGCGAAGGCTTCGGCGGCTTTTTCCCATACGGGCGGCGGGTTGCGTCGGGGCGGTTCTTCCCAATGATGGATTTCGACCGGGTAAAGGCGACCGGACGCTTCCACCACGGCGCAGTCCGGGGACCAGGGTGGCGGCGGGGGACGGCGCCATTGGCCGAGGTAATCCCGGAGCCGCGGCAGATCGAGTGTGGCGGACATGACGAGGATCAACAGGTCCGGCCGCGATTGTTCCTGGAGTTCGAGGGCCCGGGCCAGGGTGACGTCGCCATAGAGATGCCGTTCGTGGAACTCGTCGAAGATGAGGGCGGTTACGCCGGGCAGGTCCGGTTCGTCGAGCATCTGGCGGAGGAGGATTCCTTCGGTCACGTAACGGATGCGGGTGCGCGGAGTGCTGGTGTTGTCGAATCGAATGGTATAACCGACCTCCCGGCCGAGGGGGCAACCGAGCTCGGCTGCCACGCGGGCGGCCAGCAGGCGGGCGGCCAAGCGGCGTGGCTGGAGGAGGATCGCCTGGCCCTCGCCGAGGAGCCCGTGGCGGAGCAGGATTTGGGGAACCTGGGTGGACTTGCCGGAGCCGGTGGGGGCGGAGAGGATGAGCCGGCGATGGTGCCGGAGCCGGTCCACCAGTTCCGCTTCGACTTCGTAGATCGGCAACGGCTCAGGCATGGGCTTCGTCAAGGGACCAGTCCGGCCGGATTTCCGCGTCGGGGCCGGTGGGGGGGAGTCCGTGTTGGGCTTGCAAGAGGGCCAGCGCGGCCACCATCGCGGCGTTATCGGTGCAAAAGGCCGGGGTGGCCAGGCGCAGTTTGAGGTCGTGTGCGGCGCAAGCCTCCTGGAGTGCCTTGCGCAGGGCACGGTTACAGGCCACGCCGCCCGAGGCGGTGACCAGTCGGACCCCCAACCGACATGCGGCCCGGACGGTTTTGGCGACGAGCACTTCGACGATGGCTGCCTGCACGCTGGCGCAGAGGTTTCTGAGGGCGGTTTCATCCCCGATCAACCCGGGGTTGTCGCGGAGAAAGTAGCGGACGGCGGTTTTGAGTCCGCTGAAACTGAAGTCGTCGTTGGGTTCCTCGAGCAGGGGTCGGGGGAAGTGGTGGGCGCGCGGGTTTCCGTGTTCGGCCATGCGGTCAATCACCGGTCCGGCCGGGTAGGGCAGGCCCAACAACTTGCCGGTTTTGTCGAAGCATTCACCGGCGGCGTCGTCGAGGGTGGATCCCAGGAGACGATGACGCAGGGGGGCTTCGACATGGACCAGCAGCGTGTGCCCTCCGCTGACGATGAGGGACACGTGCGGTTCGAACCGGTTCAGGTCAAGCCGGGCCGGTTCGTCAGCGAGCCATGGGGAGTACAGGTGTGCCTCGTGGTGGTGCACTCCGTAGAAGGGCCGTTCCAGGGCAAAGGCCATGGCCTGGGCGGCTTTGAGACCAATTAGCAGCGCGGTGGGCAGTCCGGGACCGCGGGTGGCGGCCACCAGGTCAATTTGCTCCGGTGCAACTCCGGCGGTTTGAATGGCCGATCGTGCCACGGGCAGGAGATTGCGGAGATGTTCGCGTGCAGCCAGTTCCGGGACGACCCCTCCGTATTCCGCGTGAAGCCGCACCTGGGAGGCGACGGCGTTGGCGCGGACGATGCCGTTGACCATCAGGGCGACGCCGGTTTCGTCGCATGAGGTTTCGATGGCAAGGACCGTCATGAGCGGGATCGTGTGGTCGCGAGGGGTTTGGGGTGGAAGTTCGGTTCCGGTGCCGGGGCCGATGCCGGGGATTTGCGCCCGGGGCGGGTTCCGGGTGCGGGGGGCGGGGCGGCCGATGTCACTGTGACTTTGGGATTCATGCGGCTCGGAAAGGGGCGCCCGTGGGGGCGGCTGCGCGCGTCTGGTTCTCCGCGGGTGATTGGGTCAATTGCTGCCGGAGCCGTTCCAGGGCGCGCTCGAGCTGAGGGTCCCGGGCGCGCCGGGCCCGTTCCTGTTCTTCCACCGTCAGCCCTTCCAGTCCACCGGGGGCTCGTAAGAGCAGGAGATCACGCTCCTGTTCCTCGGTGAGGGGCACGACTTCGTCGGGTGTGATGCCTCGCTCGTGGATCAGGCGACCTGAAGGGGTGAAGTACTTGGCCGTGGTGAGTCGGAGGGCGGCCCCGCCGGGCAGGGGGATGACGCTCTGGACACTGCCTTTGCCGAAGGTTTGTTCGCCGATGAGCACGGCCCGGTGGTGGTCCTGGAGGCAGCCGGCGACGATTTCGGCCGCGCTGGCCGTGCCGCGGTTGACCAGGACAACGATGGGGATGCCTTGGAGCCGGTCGCCCCGTCGGCCTGCACGAAATTCCTGGTCATAAGCGGGGTTGCGGCCCCGGGTGGTGACGATGACCTGCCCGGGTTCGAGGAACTCCTCGCTCACGGCCACGGCCTGGTCGAGCAACCCACCGGGATTCCATCGCAGGTCCAGGATCAGGCCGCGTAGCCGCCGGCTTTTCATGGTTCGGAGGGCGGCCCGGAGTTCCTGGTCTGTTTTTTCGCCGAACTGGGTGATCCGGGCATAGCCAATCCCATCGGCGTTGACGGGAAACTCCTTTCGGTTGTTGAGGTCCTTGACCATGTCCACCTGAATGACCGCCCGCCGCAGGGTGAGGGTGAGGGTTCGGTCCGTGGATGGCCGGTAAAGGGTCAGGGTTACCTCCGTGCCGGGGGGACCGCGCAGTCGCCGCACAGCTTCTTCAAGGGACATCCCTTCAGTGGACTCGTTTTCAATTTTGACAATCCGGTCGCCACTCAGGATGCCGGCTTTGAAGCCCGGCGATCCCTCCATGGGTGAGACAACGGTCAGGTGGCCTTCACGGACTCCCACCACCAGGCCCAGTCCGCCAAATTCGCCCTCGGTGTCGTCCTGCAGGTCCCGGAACCGGTCCGGGTCCAGAAATTCGCTGTACGGATCATCCAACGTGGCCAGCAAACCGTCCAGGGCGCCGCGGACGAGGCTCCGGTAGGTCAGGTTGGTGCCGTTGGCGTAGTCCTGCCGGACCAGCTCCAATACACGGGAAAAGAGCTCCAAGTGGGGGTAGGGGCTGTCGTCGGTTCCCCGCTGCAGCGCCTGGCGGTACATCCGGGCGCCCATTCCCAGGTTGAGCACCAGGAGAGCGACCAACAGCCCGTAGGCCAGGGTTCGCGAGTGGATTTTGGTTACCTGCATCGTATGGGCGGGAGCGTAGGTGCGGAGGCCTGGCGAAACAAGGCGATTGCTATGGAGGACCGGGGCGGTGGCGCCGCTCCAGCGGCAGTGCCGCCGGGGCTGGAATTGCAGAGAATGCCGGTTTGTTTAGACGGCAATCTTCGCACCACCGGCTTCCCCGGCCGAGTTGATCAGCCGACAAAGGACCCGCACCGGGGCTGCAACATGACACCGGCAACCAAGCAAGTTGGTCCTGCAACGGACCGGGGACGCTACGAAAGAAACTGCACCTGCCACCAGCCCCTTGGGCTGGCCTCAGGCAATTCCACCAGCGGTGTTACCCTACCGGGGTGTGGAAGCCCGGCGGAGTCGCTCGGCGGCGGCCCGGGCCCTGGGATCACCCGCAGCGATGGCGGAGGCCAGGTCAGCCTGCAGCTGTTGCATCCGCTGGTAGTACATCTGGGCCTGCTGTTCGGAAAGGATGCGCTGTTGCTGCTGAATGGCCAGCATGGCCTCCACGGCCTTTTCGTAATCCCTTTGTTTGGCTGCCAGCTCGGCCTGGCGCAACCGCTCCATGGCGGCCTGTTGGGCGGCCAGATCGGCTGCCGTGGGCCCCGTGGGTACGGGGTTGGGCTGGGCTGACTGGTCCTGGGTAGCGCCCTGGCTCACGTCAGCGGTGGGAGATGGCGTGGACGAGGTTTCTTCCTTCTTGCCGCAGCCGACCAAGAGACACAACGCCAAGACGGCCGTGGCACCTGTTAGATGGAAGACGTAACCTTTCATGGCTGAATCCGTGGATGGTTAGAACCGTCCCTGGGGATGACCCGGGTTGTTCCAAGCCCGGTTGGGGAGCATGGTGGCCGGGATGCTGCTCCCGCGGGCTTCACGCGTGCCTGCGAATTCCCAACTGTACCAGCGCACGAGCCGGATGGTTTCAGTACTACCGCCGAACAGGCCGATGGTGGCGGCCTTTCCGTGCCGGCCGGAGATACCTTCATCCGGGTAGCTGGAGGTGTCGTTGAAGTAGAACGGCGTGGTCTCGTCGGTCTCCCACATTAACACCGCATGCGGCTTGAAGTCCGTGATTTTGTAGGTGCGTGGCCGGTTGGGCGGCAGGTTCTGCAGGGCTCCGTAGCCGCAGACCGACCCGTTCCAAACGTAGCTGGTGAAGAGGATGTTTCGCTGGACGTACAGGTTGTCGATTTTATTGTCGGCCGGGCATTTCATGACCTTGTAGTCCCGGAGGTACTCGTAAAGCTGGCCACGGGCGAAGTAAACCAGCTGGTTGGAGAGCGCGACCGGGAACATTTGCACCGAGGTGTTGCCCGGTGGCAGGTTGGCCCCGTAGGCCCAGCAGGGCAGCGTGGTGCCCCAACCCGGCGAGGGCATGAAGTTATTGTTGTCGTTTACGTACAGGTGTGCGGCGGTGAGGATTTGCTTGTTATTGTTCAGGTCCACGATCTTTTGGGCCCGGTTTTTGGCACTGGACAGTGCCGGCAACAGCATGCCCGCCAGGATCGCGATGATCGCAATGACAACCAACAGCTCGATCAGGGTAAACGCACAGCGACGTCCGGTTGTGCGTGCCAGTTGTTCGGAGGTTTGTTGGGCTTTCATCGGGTTCGGTGTACTTGCCGCGCGGTCCCGGCTTCCCGATCGGGCACGGCCCGGCTTCGGATTCCACCCTCGAGGCCACCGCCGGTTTCGGCCCTTGCCGGCCTGATGGGTCAGCAGCGACAGCCGATCCGGGGCTGGTTGCTCCGAAACCGGACGTTCACGTTCGGAACTCCGGGGCCGACTTAATTTTCTCTGCTACATAATTACCATGGTGGGGTGAGCCTGTCACGACTGGAATTTTGCCGTTTTAGCCCGGTTGCCCGGGGGGTGAACTTGTGTGCCGTGCGTTCGCTGTGGGGGGCCGGACCGGGTCCAGCGCCGCGGGCCCGGGTTCGCAAGTTCCCCAAACTCGCCGCTTTCCCGCTGAACAAATCGGGTTATAGTTGGGTCGAAGTGGAGTGAACATGTGTGGTGACCATGCAGTGCGAGGAGCCGTCCTGTGGCGGCGGCTGATTGGGGGCCTGGCCCTCGGGTGGGCAGTCTGGGTGTGGGGACCGGGCGGGTTGACTGCGGTTTGGGCCGCGGCGGCTCCCGAAACTGTGGTGGAATCGGCGGCTGAAAAGCCGATTGTGCCGCCCCAGTTGAAGCCGTCGCCCGCCGATGCCCGCATTGCCTATGTGGCGGCCCGGATCCTGGAAGGCCAACATTACACGCGGCAGCGTCTGGACGACGAGGTTTCGTCGCGGTTTCTGGACCGGTATCTTGAGTCGTTTGACCCTCAACACCTGCATTTCCTGCAGTCGGACCTGCGCGAATTCGAGTTTTACCGGCATCGGCTGGACGACTATGTGCTGCGGCGGTTCGATCTCACGCCGGCCTTTGAGATTTTCCAGCGGTTTTACGAACGGCTTCAGCAGCGGGTGACCTACGTGGAGGAATTGTTGCGGAAGGAGGAGTTCCGCTTCGATACGGATGAGCGGATCGAGGTGGACCGCCGGAAGGCGCCGTACCCGCGGGACATGACCGAGGCCCGGAAGCTGTGGCGGGAGCGTCTGCGCTATGAGTACCTCCAGGAGAAGCTCAACGGGGAAAAGCCGGAACAAATCACCAACACGCTGTGGCGCCGTTACCAGCGCAATCTCCGTATGTTTTCGGAGTGGGACAATGCGGACGTGCTGCAGGTGTTTCTGAATGCGTTGGCGCACGTGTATGACCCGCACTCGGACTACCTGGGTAAACAACAGATGGAGAACTTTGCCATGGGGATGAACCTGGCGCTGGAGGGGATTGGGGCCGAACTGACCGCACCGGACGGGTACTGCACGATTCGGCGGTTGATCCCGGGCGGACCGGCCGAGAGGAGCAAGAAACTCCAGCCCAAGGACCGGATTGTGGGTGTGGCGCAGGGGGACGGCCCGTTTGTGGACGTGGTGGACATGAACCTGAACAAGGTGGTGCAATTGATTCGGGGGCCGAAGGGTACCACGGTCCGGCTGCTGGTGATTCCGGCGGATGCCCCGGATCCGTCCGTGCGGAAAGTGGTCACGTTGGTGCGCGACCGGATCCGGCTGGAGGATCAGGCGGCCAAGGCGCGGCTGGTGGAATGGCCGGATGAGAACGGGACCGTGCGGCGGATCGGCATCATTGATCTGCCGTCGTTTTATTCCACGATGGATTTCTCGGGGTCGGAGGACCAGTCCGACTACCGGAGTTGCGCTGCGGATGTGGCGCGGCTGCTGGGCAAGCTGAAGGCCGAGGGGATGGAGGGCCTGATTCTCGATCTTCGCCGAAACGGGGGTGGCTCATTGGACGAGGCCATTCGGATCACGGGTTTCTTTATCCCCAAGGGGCCGGTGGTGCAGGTCCGCGACGGGGAAGGTCGGGTGACGATCAAGGAGGATCGGGACCCGCGCATGTTGTGGGACGGGCCCATGGTGGTGCTGACCAGTCGGTTCAGTGCCTCGGCTTCCGAGATTGTGGCCGCAGCCCTGCAGGACTACGGACGGGCCGTGCTGGTGGGGGACGCCTCCACCCACGGCAAGGGCACCGTGCAGGCGCCGAGCCTGTTGCGGAACTTCATGCGGCCCAGCGCCACCCTCACGCAGGATCCCGGTCTGCTCAAGTACACCATCAGCAAGTTTTACCGGGCCAACGGCGAGTCCACCCAGCTCAAGGGTGTGGTGCCGGACATCGTGTTGCCCTCGGTGATGAACGTGTCGAAAGACATCGGCGAGGCCGCGCTGGACAACCCGTTGCCGTGGGACACGATTGAGAGCGCCAGGTTCGAGCCGCTCAACTGGGTGGCCCCCTATCTGGAGGAGTTGCGCAAGCGTTCCCAGGCACGCGTGGCGGCGTCGCAGGACTTTGCCTACGTGCGCGAGGACATCGAACGGTTCCTGAAGCAGCAGGCGGACCGGACTCTCTCGCTGAACGAGGAGGAGCGCAAACGGGAAAAGGAGGAGATGGAAGCCCGACGCAAGGCACGACAGAAGGAGCGGCTGACCCGGCAGGAGGTACAACCCAGGACGTGGGAGATCACACTGGCCGACGTGGACAAACCCGGACTGCCGCAACCTGTTTCGTCCGCCAAGCCGGTCGCCCGCAGTCGGGAGGGAGCGGGATCCGACCCCGGTGGGGAGACCAACGCGGTGGCCGCCGTGTCGCCCACCTCCGCGGTTCGCATTGGCGAACCGGTTGACCCGGATGCCGACGAGGAGGACTCGTCCACGGGCGAAGACAGCACATCTCCGGCTCATGACTTCGTGATGCGCGAGGCGGAGATGATCCTGGTGGACTACATGCACTTGTGGTCCAAGGACCGTCCGCTGACCGCCGGCAGGACCGTGCCGGCCGGGGCGGCGTCTCAACCCTGAACCGGTTCGTAAAGGAGAGGATCGCCATGAAAACCGTGCTCATTTTCCTGACGCTCGGTGTGTTGATGCTCCGGGTGCCGCCGGCTGCGGCCCAGGGCGCCGCGGCCGTCATTGTCAAGCAACGCGCCAAGGAAGTCGTCAACCAGAGCAACGTCCGCCAGGGGGTAAACACTCCGGCGGCCCCGGCGGCGTCGCCGGCCGACGGCACGTCGCCTGCCGCTCAGGCCGCTGCAGCGGCGGTGCAGGCGGCGGTGTCGCAGGTGGCCGGGGCACTCACCCAGCTCAAGGGCTCGGGTGCGGTGACCGGTGAGAAGAAGGCCGCACTGGTTCGGGCTTTGCAGGCGGCGGCCCGTGGTCCGCAAAAGCCCGCCGAGACGCAATTGAACGATGTGGTGGAGGCGCTGGCCGGGTGTCTGCCGGGGGCGGTGTTGGAGGAAACCGAGCTGCGCCGGTTGGCCACGGACCTGTATGCCTTGGTGAACAGCGCGACCTTGTCCGCCGACCGCACGCGTCAGATCCTGGAGGATGTGCAGGCCATATTGCAGGTGGGCGGGGTACGGCGGGCGCAGGCCCTGGATGTGGTGCGCCGTCTGGAACGGGTGACGCAATCGCTGCAACAGCCGGTCACCCCGTGAAGCGGGCCGGCCGGTCTTCGTCTTATGCGGCGCGGTTGGGCTGGTGAGCCGGCGGCTGGTCCTTGTGCAGTGGGGCGCCGCAATGGAAGCAATACCGGGACTGTGGCGGGCAAAGTTCGCCGCAGCCATTGCAGGTCAGGTGTGCTTCCAGGTGGCGGTAATGAATGATGAGGTTCCGCGTGTACGGGATCCAGGTGAACAGGTAGGCGAGGATGAACACCGAATCCCGCTGTCGCAGCGCGTAAATCAGGAGGAGCAGAGACCCCGCCAAACTCAACCACCAGAAGGCCGGCGGCACCACCACCCGTTTGAGCTTTTCAGTGGCGTACCATTGCACCAGGAACCGGGAAAAGAAGATCACGTTGCCCGCGTAGCCAATCAGCTTCCACACACTCCAACGAATGCCGAGGAACTGACCGCCCGGGAAGAGCCACGAATCCAAGCCGTTCATGGGTGCATTGTAGAAAGGGCCCGGTTGGGGGTCCATGCGCCGATGGACATACGGGTTGGCAGAGTGGGCACAGCCGGTGCCGGCGTTGGGGCTGCGGAACCCCGGCTACTGGTTGAAAGTGGCCTGCGGACATGCGGGCCACAACGGGTCTGGGGCTGCGTCGGGGGGCCGATGCGCCGGGTCGCGGGCCGGGCAGCGGTTGGCCGAGCCCCTCAGCGTTGCGGTTGGGTTGATCCCTGACCGTGTTGGGCCGGGGCTGGGGGTGTGGTGCCGCCGGCGGGCGATGCGCCGGTGGCAGGGGTTACCTGCACGCGGTACCGGTCCAGGATGGGTTGGAAGTCCGGATGTTGCCTGGCGAATTCGGCCAACTGGCTCAGAAATGCCTCGGCCAGGGGCCGCGTGGCCTTGTCGTAAAGGGTCATCATCTGCCCGACCTGGGGTTTCAGCAGTTGCACGTCTTTCCGCAGGGCGACGTACTGCCGCAGCAAATAGAGGTTGAGGGCGCCGGTGACCATGATCATGAGCACCAGGGCGGCCTGGAGTTGGGCCTGTAGCCGGGCCACCGTCCTGGCCAGATCGTTTGTGGAGTTCGGCTGGTGGGTTCCGGTTGTTGGGGAGGGGACAGTATTCTCGCTCATGGCTTGGATGTCCGGGTCACGGACAGGTTGAAAAGTGTACGGTTAGCGGCTGCCCGGCCGATTGCCCGACCCCTGGTTGGCCGGGGGGTTTTTCAGACCCACGGAGATCAGGATGGGATCGATGGCCGGATTGGTCTGGCTGTAGGCGATCGCTTCCCGGGCCAGTGAATCCAGCGTGGCGCGCAAGGTATTGATGCGGTTGGCCACGTCTTGCAGGGATCTGGCCTCCCGGATGGTTTGGACGTTGAGGTAGGTGAGCCCCAGGGTGCCCAGGGCAAACACCAACAGGATCCCGAGTAACACGGGCGTAAGCGTGCTGTTTTTCATAGGCACCGGCGGGGACTGTACCGGCCCGCGCCGTGGTGGCCAAGCAATTTCCGGGTCCACACGCTGATGGAAAGCGGGGGGTGATGGCGATGTACCGATGCGGGCCTGGTGGGGAAAAGGGCGGATCTCGAGTGGCACAGGTCGGGCTGCTCCGCGGGGCGAGCCGGTACGGGAGGTTTTCAGGCCCGGGTTTTGAACGCCTCCGGCCGGGTCGGCGGGTGCCTGAGTCTTTTGCGCCGGCGACGTTTTCCGTTTTCGCAGTTGCCAAGTCCCTTGGACAATGGACAGAATCCGGCAGAGTGAGCGGCGCTGGGAGCGGAGCCATGACGCAGCGGCATTACGCCCAACCGGAGGGTCGGAAAGCCCGAATTCTACTGGTGGACGACCACGCCGTCGTTCGCTTTGGGATTGCGCAGCTAATCAACCGGCAGCCGGACATGGAGGTCTGCGGCGAGGAGGCCGATGCCGGTGCAGCCTTTTCTGCGGCGGAACGACTCAAACCCGACCTGGTGATTGCCGATTTGTCCCTGAAGGAGTCCAGCGGCCTGGAGCTGGTGCGCAATCTGAAGGCGCGGTTTCCGTCGATGCCGATTCTGGTGTTGAGCGTGCATGATGAATCGGTTTACGCGGAGATGGCTTTTCGCGCCGGAGCGATGGGTTATTTGATGAAGGACCAGGCCTTGGAGAAGGTTTTGGAGGCGGTGCGTCGGCTGCTGAACGGGTCGGTGTATGTGAGCGACGCGATGGCGGTGAAACTCCTGCAGAAACAGCTGCAGAAGCAGCCCCTGCCCGGAGCCTCGCCGGCGGATTTGTTGAGTGACCGTGAGCTGGAGGTATTTGAGCTGATCGGGCATTGGAAAACCACCCGGCAGATCGCCCAGGAACTGCATCTGAGCGTGAAGACGGTCGAGTATTACCGCGAACAGATCAAACGGAAACTCGGCCTGAAGAATGCGGTGGAGTTGGTGCAGCATGCCACCGCGTGGGTGGAAAGGACCAGTTCGGGTGTGCCCCCGGAAACCGGTCCGTCCTGAGGATCCGTGATGTGCCGAAGCTGTTTTTGGTGGTTTTGGCGCGGGGCGGCCCCGGCTCCGGTACTGCGCGTTTGGAGCCTTGCGGTTGGGCTGATCATGCTGGCTGTCCCTGGCGGTGGGGCGCGGTGTGAAGGGGCGGAGCCCGAGAAACCGCGGGCGGCGCGGTCGGTCCACCTGGCCTGGGAAAGTCCGCCTGCGGACGCGTTTCTGCTGGGGGTTCGGGTCCGGCGGACGGTGCCCGGGTCGTTCTTCATGGTTTGCGGCTGGCAGGTGGGCTATTTCGGCCTACAGGAGCTGGTGGATGGGGGGCGGGTGGTGTTGATGTCGGTGTGGGACGATGCCCGGGGTGACGATCCGTCTGCGGTGGCTCCGGAGCTGAGGGTGGAGACGCTGGCCCGGGGGGAAGCTGTGCGGGTCCGGCGGTTTGGTGGCGAAGGCACCGGAGGTCAGGCGATGCTGACGCTCCCATGGCGGGAAGGGACGGTCTACTGGTTTTTGGTGCGGGCGCGGGTGGAGGGGGACCGGACACGGTACGCCGGTTGGGTGCGTGAGGAAGGTTCGGCCGCGTGGCGGCATGTGGTGACGTTTCGGACCCGCACCGGCGGGCGGGCACTGACGGGTTTGTATTCGTTTATTGAGGATTTTCGGCGGGACGGCCGTAGTGCGGGTGAAGAGCGCCGGGCCCTGTTTGTCGGTGGCCGGGTTCGGGATGCAGAGGGTCGGTGGCGTCCGTTGCAGCGGGCACGATTTACGGCTTCGACGGCGGAGTGGGAGGCTCGGGACAGCATTTTTGCCGGCTTGGCAGACGATGGTTTTGAGCTGGCCACGGGCGGATCGGTCCGTCCCGATGCGCCCCTGGGTTCGACTCTGGAACGGCCCGTGTCCGAGGGTGAGCCGCCGCGGGACCTTCCCGAGGAGCCTTGAGGGGGATTCGCATGTTACTTCCGTTTCGCCTGGTAGGGTGTCCGGCGGGCCCGGGGCGTGGAGAGTTCCGCCGCGGCTGTCCCGGCGCGTTGGATGGCTGCGGCCTTGTACCATGCCCTGACCCGCGAGGGTGCCGGCTCTGAGAAATTTTCCGCGGGGTCGACCGATCTTCACGCCCGGGTTGTCCGGTTTTGACGGGGGAGGGGTTGAGGGCCACATTGCGGCGCGTGAAGCCTGTTTTGGTGTGGTTTCGGTTGGACCTGCGGTTATCGGATCATGCGCCGTTGTGGGAGGCGGCACGCGAGGGCGGGCCGGTGATTCCGGTGTACGTTTGGTCACCGGAAGAGGAGGCCCCGTGGTCACCGGGCGGGGCGTCGCGGTGGTGGTTGCACCATTCCCTGACGGCCCTGGACGCTTCTTTGCGGGCGGCGGGATCCCGTTTGATCATCCGACGTGGACGGGTGGTAAAGGCACTGGCGGATCTGGTTCGGGAGACCGGGGCCGTTACGGTTTATGCCCACCGGCGCGTGGAACCGGCTGCGCGGCAGCTGGAAGAGGAGGTGGTCCGGGCCATGTCGGAGCGGGGCGTCAAGGTTCGGTTGTGGGCCGATTCGAACCTGGTGGATCCCGACCGGGTGAAGACGCAATCGGGCGAACCTTTTCAGGTTTTTACTGCCTTTTGGCGCCGTTGTTTGGCGTTGTCGGATCCACCCCGGCCGCTTCCTGCGCCGGACCGTGTGCCCGGACCCGCGGTTTGGCCCCGGGGGTTGAGCTGCGAAAGGCTGGAGCTTCTGCCCAAACCGGACTGGGCCGCGGGCCTGCGAGCCACCTGGCGGCCGGGGGAAACGGCGGCGGGGGAACGGCTGAAGCGGTTCTTGAAGGATGGATGGCGCGAGTACGCCACCCGACGGGATCAGCCTGCCGAGGAAGGGACCTCCCGGCTGTCGCCGCATTTGCATTTTGGTGAAATCACGCCGCGTCAGGTGTGGCACGCCGTGCGTGAGTGGGCGGAAGGCCAGGGTTGGAACGCGTCCCGGTGGCGAGAGTCGGCGTTTTTGCGGGAGCTGTTTTGGCGGGAGTTTGCCGGCTATCTGCTGTGGCATTTTCCGCATGCGGTTGAGCGGCCGTTACGGCCTGAATGGGAGAGGTTTCCGTGGCGTGAGGATGCGGCCGGTTTACGCGCCTGGCAGCGGGGCCGGACGGGTTATCCCATCGTGGACGCCGGGATGCGCGAGTTGTGGCATACAGGCTGGATGCACAACCGTGTGCGGATGATCGTGGCGTCGTTTTTGGTGAAGGATTTGCGGATTTCGTGGTTGGAGGGGGCGCGGTGGTTTTGGGACACCCTGGTGGACGCGGACCTGGCCAGCAACACGATGGGCTGGCAGTGGAGCGCCGGTTGTGGTGTGGACGCTGCGCCATATTTTCGCGTGTTTCATCCGGTCTTGCAGGGGCAAAAGTTTGATCCGGATGGGGCCTATGTACGTCGGTGGTGCCCCGAACTGGCGAGGGTGCCGCCGGAATGGATCCACCGGCCGTTTGAGGCGCCGCCCTTGTTGTTGGAGGCAGCCGGTGTCCGCCTGGGTCGGGATTATCCGGAACCGGTGGTGAGCCATGCGGCGGCTCGACAGGCGGCGTTGGCGGCCTGGCAGAGCCTGCGGGCGGGCCGGTCTCAAGGCGCGGCCTGAGGCCCTTGCCGGGGTGCCACAGGTTCATGGGCGGAGTGCTGGTGGGCGGGAACCATGTGGACCAGGTCAGGCGCGGGTCCTTATTGATGGGAGCCTGCGCGGAGCCGGAACCAGAAACGGAAGAGCCCCGACCGGGCCGGCTCCAAAGCCGGGCAATCGCGCATGGGTTTTGGGGAGCGCCGCCGGGCGGGGTTGGCCACTCCACGTCTTGAGTCGCTGAAGTGCGGGGCCTTTGCGGGGCGGTTTTGAGGTTTGCCACCGGGACGGGCGGCCGGTAGAGGGAATGCGGTACCGGGATGCGGGCCGAGGTTGGGCCCGGTTGCAGGAGGGAGTCTTTGCCATGGATGTTTGGAAGCGGACGAAACCGGCTTTGATGGGTGGCGAACCGGTGCGACGTCGGCCGTGGCCGGCGTGGCCTGTGCATGGTTTGGAAGAGGAGCGGCGGTTGTTGCGGGTGTTGCGGGAGGGACGGTGGTCCCAACGTGCGGGGGGCGAAACGGCGTTGTTTGAACGTCGTTTCGCCGGTGCGCGCGGTAGCCGCCATGCCTTTGCGGTGGCGACGCGAACGGCCGCATTGCGGCTGGCGCTGGGGTCGGTGGGTTGGGAACCGGGTTCAGAAGTCATCCTGCCGGCGTATGGGCCGTTGTGTTGGGTGGGTGCGGTGCTTTCGGCAGGCATGCGGCCCGTGTTTGCGGATGTGGTCGTGGAGACGGGGCATCTGGACATGGCGGCGGTCGAGGGGGTGGCGACCGAAAATGTGCGCGGTGTGTTGGTGTTTCACACGGCCGGGTTGCCGGTGCCCATGGAACCATTTTTGGAAGGTGCGGAGAATCGTGGCTGGGCGGTGTTGGAGGACGCCTCGCAGGCGCACGGTGGGGTGTACCGCGATCGACCGTGCGGGACGTGGGGCCGGGTTGCGGTGTTTTCCTTTGATGCGGGGGCGGTTTTGACCGCCGGGGAGGGAGGGCTGGTGCTTACCAACGATGCGGAGGTGGCTGGTCGGTGCCGTCGGTTATTGGGCCGTGGGGAACCGGGTTCGACGGATTCAGCGGCGGCTGAGCCGTTCGAGGAAATGGCCCTGGACGAGTTTGCCGGGGCGATGTTGAACGCGCAGCTGGACCGGTTCGAGTTGCAGGCGCGGCGGCGCGATCAGCGCAGCCGTTACCTGGCGGAGCGCCTGGCGGACCTGCCGGGGGTGTACCCGCAGCAGCGGGTCGAGGGTTGCACGCGGCACGGCGGCGCCGGGTTTCTGCTCCGGTTGGATGCCGATCGGTTTGGGGCGCCGCGGGACGCGGTGGTGGCGGCGCTGGCGGCCGAGGGGATTCCCTGCGGTACCGGCTGGAGGGAACCCCTGCCCGAGCGGTGGGCGCGGTTGCGTCGAGAACTGGCCGGGGGCTGGCCGGTGGCGTCCGGGGGGGTGGGGGCGCGGGGACCGAAATGTGTGCAGGCGCAGCGACTCTGTCGACAGGCCATCTGGCTGGAGGGCAGGGTGCTCCTTGCGGATCAGAAGGACATGGACGACATCGTTCGCGCGCTGGAAAAGCTGCAGGAGCACGGCCGGGCCCTGAAGGATTGGTGGCGTCGGGAAAGGTCCGAAGTACGTGCGGTGCGGGAGGGTGGAGACTGATCCGCATCGTGACGGCCCGGGAAGGGTTGTTCAAACCGGCTTGCGCGGACCGGTGCAGCCGGTATGTTCGTCAACCGTGAGCACGATGATGGTTGACGTCGGAAAATCGGAGCGGATTGCGGAGCTGGGTCGGCGGGTGTTGGCCGGGGGCGAAATCACCCGGGCGGAGGCTCTGGAGCTGTTCCATTTGGAATCGAGTGCGGACATTTACGACCTGATGGCCTGGGCCAACCGGATTCGGGAACGGTTCAAGGGCAATCGGGTTCATCTCTGTTCGATCGTCAATGTCAAGGCCGGTGGATGTCCGGAGAACTGCAAGTTTTGCGCGCAGTCGGCTTTGTACCAGACCCAGGCACCTCGGTACGGGTTGTTGCCGGTGGAGGAGGTGCTGACCGCGGCGGAGGAGGCGGGTCGGAACGGTGCGGTGGGTTTTGGTTTGGTGGCGGCGTGGCGCGGGCTGGAGGAGGGTCCGATCCTGGACGCTTTGTGTGAGCAGTTTCGGGCATTGAAGGCGCAGGGCCGGGTGCGGCCGGACGCGTCGCTGGGGATCATCAAAAGTGCCGAGGTGGCGCGCAGGCTCAAGGAAGCCGGCTGCGAATGCTACAATCACAACCTGGAGACGTCGCGGCGGTTTTTCCCCGAGGTGTGTGACACGCACACGTACGAGGAGCGGTTGCAGACGTTGGAGTATCTTCGTCAGGCGGGGATCCGGATCTGCTCCGGCGGGATCATCGGAATGGGAGAGACGCGGGAGGACCGGTGCGATCTGGCTTTTGCGTTGAGGGAGGTGGGGGCCAGCATTGTGCCGATCAACATTTTGAATCCGATTCCGGGCACGCCATTTGCCCATCGCCCGCCGTTGCCGCCCTTGGAGATTCTGCAGACGATCGCCTGTTTCCGATTCATTCTGCCGCGGCAGGAGATCATGGTGGCGGGTGGACGCGCGGTGAACCTGCGGGATTTGCAGAGCATGGTGTTCATGGCCGGGGCCAGTGCGCTGATGATCGGGAATTATTTGACGACGGTGAACCGGCCGGTGGAACAGGATCTGCAGATGTTGCGTGATCTCGGGCTGGATCCCCATTGGACGGAGGAGGGCGGCGAGAGTTGTGGTTGCGGGCGTGGAAACGGTGCGGCGGAGGTGCCTGCAAAGGCGCCCGTGGCAGCGGCGTCGGCCCCGGCGATGGCTTGAGGGGCGGGTCGCGTGGGGTGCGGGGGTGGGGAATCGGGTTGAGCCTGCGGGGCATGGGACGTCTGTTTCGGAATCAGGGGGGTTACCGGGGGGAGACCGTGGACGTGACGGCCGTATTGGAGGGCTGTGCGGCGGCCGCGGCGTCGCACGGCTGGGAGGGGGAGGTCGTGCCCGTGGAAGGGCGACCGCCGCTGTGGATTTGGCGGCGTGAGGGCATGGGGGCGGCGGCCGGGGTGGCTCGGCGCCGGGTATACATCAGTGCCGGGATTCACGGGGACGAACCGGCGGGTGTGTTGGCGGCGCAGCAGTTACTGGCGATGGACTGCTGGCCTGCGGGCGTTTCGGTGGTGTTGATTCCGTGTTTGAATCCGTCCGGCCTGCAACTCAATCGGCGGGAGAATCCGGACGGGCTGGATTTGAACCGGGATTATCGGCACCTGCGTTCGCCGGAGGTTCGGGCGCACGTGGGTTGGTTGGAGGGGCAGGGGTCATTCGACGTGAGTTTTTGCCTGCACGAAGATTGGGAGGCGGCCGGGTTTTATCTGTACGAACTGAATCCGCACGGGTTGCCGTCGTTGGCGGAACCGATGTTGCGTGCGGTGGAACATGTCTGTCCGCTGGACCTTTCCCCGGTGATTGAGGGGCGTCCGGCGTCCGGCGGATTGATCCGGCCGGCGGTGGATCCCGAATCGCGTCCGGAATGGCCGGAGGCGTTCTGGCTGGTACAGCATGGCAAAACCCGGCTCTCGTACACCCTGGAGTCGCCCTCGGATTATCCGCTGGCGATGCGTGTGGATGCTCTGGTGGCCGGGGTGCGAGCGGCGTTGGAGGCCTGGACGAGTGTAGGGCCGGCGCCGGTCGGGTAGCGTCAGATTCCGTGGGATTGCTGAAGCCGGGCCCACGCCGGAGGTTTCGCGTTGCGGGCGGAGCTGGGGTTTGGAAGGCGACGTTCCGGCGGTTCAGACCGGTAATGCGTCGCGCTTTTGCAGCCAGATGCGGCCCAGTTCACGCAGGGTGGTGGCCTTGAGGACCTTTTCCGCCATGGGAAAGACGATGCGTTCCTCGTGATCGAAGTGTTTGCGGGAGTAGGTGAGGGCGTGTTGCATGAGTCGGCGTGCCTCGGCGACGGACCGGGCCTGGTGGATGCGGAGGAGGTTGGCGTCAATTTCGTGGTGTTCGTGTTCGAACGAGTCCCGTTGACCGATTTGTTCCAGGTAATGTTCCAGGGGTGCCAGGAGGAGCTCGTCCTCGGCCTTGGAATGCCCCCGCAGCAGGTCTTCCAACAGCGCGGCCAGGGCGCGGATTTCGGCCAGGGTTTTCAGCCGGGGCAACGTCCGTTCGATGTGATCGAAGATGTTGTGGAAGACGATGTGCTCGGCCAGGAGAATGTCGGTGATTTTCATGGATGCTCGCTCGGTTCGCTCTGTTTCACTAAAGCATGGTTGCGCTGGCGGCTCAAGAAGCGGTGGCAAAATCGGACACGCTGCCGCAAGCGCACACGGGGTGCCGGTCGCCGTAGACGTTGTCCACGCGGGCCACGGCCGGCCACCATTTGTGGTCGAGCAGGTTGGGCAGCGGCCAGGCAGCCTGTTGACGGGAGTAGGGATGGGGCCAGGGATCGGCTGCGACCATGTCGGCCGTGTGGGGCGCGTTTTTCAGGGGATTGTCCCGGGGGTCCATGCGGCCGGTTTCGACCTCGAGGATTTCGGCGTGAATGGCCGTCATGGCGTCGCAAAAGCGATCGAGCTCGGCTTTGGATTCGCTTTCGGTGGGTTCCACCATGAGGGTGCCGGCCACGGGCCAGGACAGCGTGGGTGCATGGAATCCGTAGTCCATGAGGCGTTTGGCCACGTCCTCGGCGGTGATGTGGTGGAATCGGCGCAGGTCCAGGATGCATTCGTGGGCCACCAATCCGTTGGGCCCCTTGTAGAGCGTGGGGAAACAGGGTTCCAGTCGGCGTGCGATGTAATTGGCGTTGAGGATGGCCACCTGGGTGGCACGGCGCAGGCCGTCCGGGCCCATCATGGCGATGTACGCCCAGGAGATCAGGAGGATGCCGGCACTGCCCCACGGGGCGGCGGCCACGGGGCCCACGCTGCCGGGGGATCGGTGTTCGGCCGGGGCCATGGGATGGTCAGGCAAAAAATCCCGCAAAAACTCTGCCACGCCGATCGGCCCGGCGCCGGGCCCGCCACCCCCGTGCGGGATGGCGAAGGTCTTGTGGAGGTTCAGGTGGCAGACGTCGGCTCCCAGTTCGGCGGGTCGGCAGAGGCCGACCAGGGCATTGAGGTTGGCGCCGTCCATGTAGACGAGACCGCCGTGGTCGTGGATGATCCGGCAGAGGTCGCGGATGGTGGGCTCGAAGACGCCGTGAGTGGACGGGTAGGTGATCATCAGGCAGGCCAACCGGTCCCGGTGGGCGGCGGCTTTGGCCCTGAGATCGTCCACGTCCACGTTTCCGTTGCGGTCGCAAGCGACGGCGACGACCTTGAGTCCGGCCATGGCGGCGCTGGCCGGGTTGGTGCCGTGGGCCGAGGTGGGGATGAGGCAGACGTCCCGATGCGGCTCGCCCCGATGTTGGTGCCAGGCGCGGATGACCAGTAACCCGGCGTATTCGCCCTGGGACCCGGCATTGGGCTGGAGGCAAATGGCCGGGAAACCGGTGATTTCGGACAGCCAGGCTTTCAGTTCCTCCATGATGCGGTGCCAGCCCCGTGCCTGGTCCACCGGCGCGAACGGGTGGAGACGCGCCCATTCGGGCCATGTGACCGGCTGGAGGGCGGCCGTGGGGTTGAGTTTCATGGTGCAGGAACCCAGCGGGATCATGGTTTGGCAGAGGGAGAAGTCGCGGGACTCAAGCCGTCGGAGGTACCGCAACATCTCGGTTTCGGAGTGGTACCGGTTGAAGACGGGGTGCTGCAGGTAATCCACCGGCCGGAGCCGGGTTTCGTCCACGGGCGTGGCGACCGATGCCGGCGTGAAGGGGACGGGTTGGTCGTTGTTGAACACCAGCCAGATCTCCTGCACGTCTGCGGGCGTGGTGGTCTCATCCAGCGAGAGCCCGACGACGGTTTCGCTGACGCGGCGGAAGTTCATCCGGTGTGCAGCGGCGATCTGGTGGATGCGTTCGGCCCGTTCGGGCGCGGTATGGACAGTGATCGTGTCGAAAAACGGCAGGGGCGGCCCGGCGGGGTCGGTTGAGGGGGATGCAGTTGGGGAGGGGTGGACCTTGTACCCCAGACGTTCAAGGCCGACAGCGAGGGTCCGGGTGAGGGAGTGGATGCGCAAGGCGATCCGGCGCAGCCCGTGCGGGCCGTGGTAGGCGGCGTAGGCCATGGCCACGATGGCCAGCAAGGCTTGGGCGGTGCAGATGTTGCTGGTAGCCTTTTCGCGGCGGATGTGCTGTTCGCGGGTGCCGAGGGCCAGGCGCAGGGCGGGTCGACCCCGGGCGTCCCGGTAGGTGCCGACCAACCGACCGGGCATTTGCCGTTTGAAAGCGTCCCGGGTGGCGAGGAAGGCGGCGTGTGGGCCGCCGTAGAACATGGGCACGCCGAACCGCTGGGCACTGCCCACGGCGATGTCAGCCCCCCAGGCGCCCGGTGGCGGCAGCAGGGTCAACGCCAGGAGATCGGTGGCTGCCACCAGCAGGGCACCTTCGGCGTGCACGTGATCCGCCCAGGTGCGGTAATCCCGCACGGTGCCGTCCGTGGCCGGGTATTGGACCAGGACACCGAAAAAGGAGCTGTCGAGGCAAGAGCCCTGAGGGTCTGCGACGATGACGTCGAAGCCGAGGGCGCGGGCCCGGGTACGGACGACGGCGATGGTTTGCGGATGACAGTCGGAAGCGACGAAGAACCGGTTGCGGTTGGGTCCACCGCGGAGGCGGTGGCACATCATCATGGCTTCGGCGGCGGCCGTGGCTTCGTCGAGGAGCGAGGCATTGGCGATTTCCAAGCCGGTCAGGTCGCGGACCATGGTCTGGAAGTTGAGCAGCGCTTCCAGTCGGCCCTGAGAAATCTCGGACTGGTAGGGGGTATAGGCCGTGTACCAGCCGGGATTTTCGAGGATGTTCCGCTGGATGACCGGCGGTGTAATGCAGTCATGGTAGCCCTGGCCGATGTAGGATCGGAATACCCGGTTTTCGCGGGCGTATTCGGTCAGCGTGCGGAGGATTTCGGCCTCAGTGCGTGCAGGCGGCAGGTTCAGCGGCCGCCGGGTATGCAGCTCGGCAGGCAGGGCGGCTGCGGTGAGTTCGTCCAGTGAGCTGTACCCCAGTGCGTTCAGCATAGTCTGGATCTCCTCGGCACGAGGGCCGATATGCCGGTGGACGAAACGTTCGGGTTCCCACAACGCAAACGGTCGATCCGCCTCCGGGCTGGTGGCCGGGGCGGCGGATTCGGCGGTTGAAGTTGGCATTTCCGGTTTGTGCACGGTGCGAAGGTAGGGTTTGCGGTGAAGGGCGCAAGCCCACGGTGGAGGGGCGACCTGCAGGCGCATCGGCGTGGGGTTCGGTCGCAGGCCTGCGATTCAGTCGGGGCTCAGGTTGAGCGATGGGCAACGGTGCTGGACGAACGCCTGGAGGGCGTGGCCGAGGTGATCCGGATGGGTCAGCGTATGGAACTGCCGGAGGCGCGCGGCGTCCCAGCCGGGGTGCCCCTGGTTTTGTTCGGCCCAGCGTGTGGCGATGGCGGAGAGGAACCGGCCCTGGGGCTGCCGGAGCACGGTGGTCAGTCCTGCGGCCCGGCCCGCGCGCTCGAGGGCGGTGAAGGCCACGTGGGCGGTGAGGTCCTGTTCCCCCGGGCGTTCCAGGGGATCCGGGGCCAGGTGATGTCGGTAGTAGGCCCGGAGCGTACCTGTGGCGCGGGCGGGGTGTAGGCATTCTTCGGCGCTGAGGCCGTAATCGAAGGTGAGCAGCCAGCCTTCGACCAGGCTT
The DNA here is from genome assembly GCF_011044775.1 of Limisphaera ngatamarikiensis. NCBI lineage: Bacteria > Pseudomonadati > Verrucomicrobiota > Verrucomicrobiia > Limisphaerales > Limisphaeraceae > Limisphaera > Limisphaera ngatamarikiensis. The sequence continues at coordinate 181,612 of NZ_JAAKYA010000082.1, forward strand.
TGGGCGGCCTGTTCCCACCATGCGAGTGCGGCGGGGCTGAGGTCGAGGGTGAAGCCGTCCGGCAACAAGTTCAGCAACTCGGGTGGCGGCTCGATACCGAACCGCCGGAGCAAATCGGCCCGTTCGCGGACGGCCTCGGGCGGATCCGGGATGACGGTCCAGGAGAAGCGGCCCTTTTGCCATGTGACGCCCCATTCGGACCAGTGACCGGCACGGGCGTTCCAGCGGAGGCGCCGGACGGGGAGGGCGTCGAGGAACTCGTTGGCGAAGATAACTCCGGTGACGCTGCGGGGCGGCAGGGGGAACCATTCGGGGGCGTTGGGGTGGGAGGGATCGGTGGGTGTGCCGGGCCAGTCCACTTGCTCGGCCCAGGGGCCGAGGGTGGCCTGTTGCCAGGCCCGTCGGCGGGGGGAAGGCTCGAGGATGAGGTAGCGGAGGCGGCGGGCCAGTTGGGGGCGATGTTGCGCAAACCACTCAAGGATTTGGCGCGCCAGCCGACCATCATGAGCGGCGGCCTCGACGCAGAGGAGCGTCGTATCGGGACCGGTCCGGGCCGCCAGGGTTTGCAACCAGTCGGCCAGTTGGAACGCAAGTAGCTCTGCGAAAAGGGGGCCGACGCTGACGCTGGTGTAGTAGTCGCCGCGTCGGCCCGGGTTGTCCGGATTCTGTTCATAGTATCCAGAACCCGGACAGTAGAGCGCCAGGGCCATGAACTGGTCGAAACGCAACCAGCCCCGGGGCTGGAGCGAGGCAAGGATGTGGGCAACAACCGGATTCACGGTGGACGGAACCTGTGAGCCGGCGGAGCCGGCCGCGGGTTGTTAGAGGGGTGCCATGGCAAAGATTGACGCCTTTTTCAACCTGATGTTCGAGCACAAAGCCTCGGACCTGCACCTTTCATCGGGCAACGTCCCGATGTTGCGGATCAACGGGGAGTTGCACCGCATTGACCATCCGCCGCTGGATCCGGACGAGCTCAAGCGCATGCTGTACGAAATCACCCCGGACTACAAAATCAAGATCTTCGAGGAGACCGGGGACGTGGATTTCGGGTACGAGATTCCGAACATTTCGCGGTTCCGGGCCAATTATTTCATGCAGAAGAACGGCATCAGTGCCGTGTTCCGTCAGATCCCCACCAAGGTCCTGTCGTTTGAGGATTTTGAGAAGATGGATGCGCCGCTGCCGCCGGTGCTCAAAAAGTTTGCCATGCTGGAGAAGGGGCTGGTGGTGGTGACGGGGCCGACCGGCTCGGGCAAGAGCACCACGTTGGCGGCGATCATTGACTATGCCAACCGGAACCGGCGGGACCACATCATCACGCTGGAGGACCCGATCGAGTTTGTGCACGAGAGCAAGAACTGCCTGGTGCAGCATCGGGAGGTGGGTGTGCACACCAAGTCGTTTGCGGCCGGGTTGCGCGGGGCGTTGCGCGAGGATCCGGACATCATCCTGATTGGCGAGCTCCGGGATCTGGAGACGATTGAGCTGGCCCTGATTGCGGCGGCGACGGGTCACCTGGTGTTTGCGACGCTGCATACGCCGAGTGCGGCCAAGACGGTGGACCGCATCATTGACGTGTTTCCCGCCGAGCAGCAGAACAAGATTCGCGCCACGCTGGCCGAGTCGCTGCGCGGGATCGTGGCCCAGAACCTGTTCAAGCGCATTGACCGCAAGGGCCGGGTGGCGGCCCTGGAGATTCTGGTGTTCACCACCGCCATTGCCAACCTGGTGCGCGAGGGCAAGACCCATCAGATCCCGGGCATGATCCAGGTGGGCAAGAAATGGGGGAACCAACCGCTGGACGACGCCATCATGGAGCATTTGCGGATGAAACGGATTTCGCCGGAGGAGGCCTACGAAAAGTGTCTGGACAAGAAGCGGTTTCGTCCCTTCCTGCCGCATCCGCCGGACGACGAGGAGGTGTGAACCATGCGCCGACCCGAACTGGACTACATCCTGACCACGATGCTGGAGAGCCAGCCGGAGGTATCCGACCTCCTGTTCACCGTGGGCAAACCCCTGCAGGTGGAGTCGTACGGGGAACTCAAGCCGGTGGAGATCGATCCGCCGCTCGGGGCCCTGACACCGTTCCAGACGGAGATGGTTGCGCTGAACCTGATCGGGGACAATCCCTGGCACATCGAGTCGCTGTTGCGACACGGGTCCTGTGACGCGGCCTACACCCTCGGCGACAGGGCCCGGTTCCGCATCAACGTGTTTTCGCAGCGGGGTCATTACTCGGTGGTGCTGCGCAAGTTGAACACGAAGATTCCGACGCTGGACGAACTGAAGTTCCCCGAGGTGATGAAGCGGATTCCGGAGGAGAAGATGGGGCTGGTGCTTGTGACCGGTGCCACCGGGTCGGGCAAGAGCACCACCCTGGCGGCGATCCTCAACGAGATCAACCGGACGAAGGCGGTGCACATTGTCACGCTGGAGGATCCGATCGAGTTTGTGCACCAGCACGACAAGGCCACGTTCAACCAGCGGGAGCTGGGCACGGATTTTGACACCTACGCCAACGGGTTGCGGGCGGCGTTGCGGCAGGCGCCCAAGGTGATTCTGGTTGGCGAGATGCGGGATCAGGAAACGGTCAAGATTGCCCTGAGCGCGGCCGAGACGGGGCACCTGGTGTTGAGCACGCTGCACACGATTGACGCCGGGCAGACCATCAACCGCATCCTCGGCATGTTCGAGCCGGAGGAACAGGAACAGATCCGGCCGCGCCTGGCCGATGCGTTGCGGTGGGTGGTGAGCCAGCGTTTGGTGCCGCGGATCGGGGGTGGACGTTATGCGCTGCTGGAGATCATGGGGACCAACCTGCGGGTGCAGGAGACGATCCGCCTGGGCGAGAGCGAGGGCAGGACGTTTTACGAAATCATCGAGGCCAGCCAGCCGTTTGGCTGGCGCACCTTTGATTACTCCTGTTTGGAGGCGTACGAGAACGGTTACATCACCGAGGAAACCGCGGTGCAATACTGCACCAAACGGAGCGTGGTCACCCGCGGCATTGACAACATCCGCAAGGCACGGGGTGAACCGACCACGCCGTTGACCGGACTGCGGCTGAAAACGCCCTCCGAGGTGACCGGGGGCGGATCGAACCCACCCACCTTGAAACTGAAGATCTGATGCCATGGCCGAGCGTTTCGAATTCCTGAGTGCCACGGACAAGCCGGCGTTGGTGGCTTTTTCGACACCGGAATGGCTGGAGGCCGTCCGGGCGGCCCTGCTGGAGCTGGGTTACAAGGTGCACACCGCCGCCACGCACGGCGATTTCCTGGCGCGGTTTCACCAAATCCGCTACCAGGTGGTGGTCCTGGAGGAGCTGTTTGCGGCCAATTCGATCGAGGAAAACCTGAGCTTGCGGGCGCTGCAGCAGATGCCCATGGGCCAGCGCCGGCACGCCACGGTCATTCTGCTGGGGGATTCTTTTCAGACGTTCATGCCGCTGCAGGCCTTTCAGCAGAGCGTCCATGCCGTGATCAACAGTTCGGAGCTGTTTCTGATCCGGCAGCTCATCGAAAAGGCCGTGGCCGACAAGGAACTGTTCCTCCACGCCTACGAGACCACGTTTCAGCGGGTGTTGACATCTCCGTTACGCCCGGCAGCCTGACACCGACAGGTGAAGGTGTCCGGGACGTTGCGACTCGACCAGGCCCTGGTGGCGCGCGGGTTGTGTTCCAGTCGGGAACAGGCCCGTCGGGCCGTCCTGGCCGGCCGGGTGCGCATCAACGGCCAGCCTGCGCGCAAACCCTCCGACCCGGTCCGGGCCACGGATGTGGTGGAGCTGGAGGCGCCGGAGCGTTACGTGAGCCGGGGCGGCTACAAACTGGAAGCGGCCCTGCGCGGGTTCGGGCTGGATCCGACCGGCTGGCGCGCGGTGGATCTGGGCGCTTCCACGGGGGGATTCACCGATTGTCTGTTGCAGCATGGGGCGCGGCAGGTGTACGCCGTGGATGTGGGTCACGGCCAACTGGCCTGGAAGCTCCGGCAGGATCCGCGCGTGGTGGTGATGGAGGGGTGCAATGCGCGGTATTTGAGTCCGGACCGGTTTCCCGTGCCGTTTGAGCCGGTGGACCTGGTGGTGGCGGACTGTTCCTTCATTTCCCTGCGGCTGATTCTGCCCGTTGCCGTTGCCTTGGTGCGGCCGGGGGGTAGAATCGTGGCGTTGGTCAAACCGCAGTTTGAGGCGGGCCGGCGGGAGGCGGCGCGGGGCCGGGGCGTGATTCGCGATCCGGCCATTCACGCCCGGGTGCTGGAGGAACTGCGGGTGTTTGTGACGGAACAGCTGGGCCTGGTCTGGCATGGGGTGGTGGAATCGCCCCTGCGGGGCCCGGCCGGCAACGTGGAGTTTCTGGTGCACCTTGAAAAACCGCGGTGAACGCATTCGGCGGGTCGGGCTGGTGGGGAATGTGGAGAAACCGGCCTGTGCCCGGGTGGTGAGGGCGGCGGCGCGCCTGATCCGGGAAGCGGGTCGGCAAGTGGCCATGGACGCCGCCACGCAGCGGTTGACGCGTCAGGAGGCCGAGGTTCATCCCGATGCGGCGGCGCTGGCGGGGAAGGTGGACCTGCTGCTGGTGTGTGGCGGGGACGGCACCATGCTGCGTGTGGCGCGCGAGATTGCCGGCCTGTCCACGCCGATCCTGGGGATCAACATCGGGGGGCTGGGGTTCCTGACGGCGGTGTCGTCCCGTCAACTGCCGGAGGCGCTGGATCGGATCTGGTCGGGCCGGTTCACCTTCGAGCGACGCACGTTGTTGGAGGCCACGGCCGAGCACGGCGGGCGGCGGTATCGGTGTCGGGCCCTGAACGACGTGGTGATCAGTCACGGCAGTGAATCGCGGTTGATTGATTTGGACGTGACGGTGGACGGGGATCCGGTGACCTGTTACCGGGGGGACGGTCTGGTGATCAGTTCCCCCACGGGTTCGACGGCCTATTCGCTGGCGGCCGGTGGTGCGATTGTGTTGCCGACGGCGCAGGTGATTGCCCTGACGCCGATTTGCCCGCATACGCTGAGCAACCGGGCGCTGATTTTGAACCACGGCGCCCGGATTGAGGTGAAGGTGTTGACGCAGCGGCCCACCGCGGTGTTGAGCGCCGATGGGGAACTGATCACCGAACTGGTGGCGGGGGATCGGGTAATGATCCGGCGCAGCCGACACACGGTGCGGCTGATGCATCTGACCGGCAGTTCGTTTTTCGAGGCGTTGCGATCGAAGCTGCACTGGCGCGGGACGACCCTTTGACCATGGTGCGGTTGAAAGACATTGCAGAGCGGGCGGGCGTCTCGGTGATGACGGTCTCCAAGGCCTTGCGGGATCTGCCGGACGTGGCCGAGGGCACGCGGCAGCGGATCCAGGCCCTGGCGCGGGAAATGGGTTATGTGCCGGATTCGGTGGCGCGGGGCTTGCGCACCCGGGCCACGCGTTTGTTTGGAGTGGTGTTGCCGGCGGTGACCCATCCCGTGTACGCCCGGGTGTTGTTGGCGTTGGAGGAGCGGACCTACGAGGTGGGTTACGACCTTCTGTACGCGCACACGCTGAACCTTCCGGAGCGCGAGGAACGGGCCATTGAACGGATGTTGTCGCGGCGCGTGGAGGGTTTGTTTCTGAGTCCGGCGCCGCGCCTGCAGGGCGAGGTGCGTGTGTACGAAGAGCTGGCCCGGTCGGGCACGCCGGTGGTGGTGTTGGGGGAACCCACGCCTGCGTGCGAGCGGTTTCCCAGCGTGGCCGGAGACGACCATGCGGGCGCTTACGAGGGGACCCGGCACTTGTTGGAGCTGGGGCACCGGCGGATCGCTTTTCTGTCGGGGCCGGTGGCTGCCCCCTGGGCGCGGCGCCGGTGGGAGGGGTATCGGCGGGCCCTGTTGGAGGCCGGGGTGGAACCGAGGGACCGGTGGGTTTTTGCCGGTGGCACCACCATTGAGGACGGCGTCCAGGCCGGGGCACAGTTGTTGGCAGAGGCGCCCGAAGTGACGGCCGTGTTTGCCTCCAACGACCTGACGGCGATCGGGTGCGGGGAGTATTTGTTGAATCACGGGGTTCGAATTCCGGAGGATCTTTCACTGCTGGGCTTTGGGAACACCCTAGCGGCGGAGCATTTTCGGGTGCCTCTGACCACCCTGCGGGAGCCGAAACGGCGGTTGGGGTACGCGGCCATGAACGTCATGTCGCAGTTGCTCCGGAGACAACCGGCTGAATCGGTGCGTTTGCCGGTGACCCTGGCGATTCGGGCCAGCACGGCCCCGCCACGGAGCGGACCGTTGTCGGTGCGTTGACCGGGTCCGGGCCCCCGACTGGCATGGGCCGTGCTCATCGTGGTGTTGTGAAGAAGGTTTGGTTGGCCATGCTGTTGGGAGCCGCCGTGGCGGGGGTGGGCTGGCAGTCACTGCGCTGGTCTGCTCAACGGCTGGACGCCCAACGGGCGAAGTTTGTTGAAGACGCGGGACAGCTGCTGCTGGCGTTGCAGCAGTACAAGGAGTTCACCGGCCATTATCCCGAGGGCCAGAATCTGGACATCGCGCGTGCGCTGTTGGGACAGGGGCCGGAAAAGGTGGTAATCCTGACGGTTCGGAAGAGTGACCGAAACGCCAAGGGCGAACTGGTGGATCCGTGGGGGACGCCCCTGGCGTTTTATTTCTCGGGCAACTCGGTGCTGATCCGTTCGGCCGGCCCCAACAAGGTTTGGGAAGACGCCGGTTCGCCCGGTTGCGACGATCTGTTCCGCTCCAATTGAGCCGGGGCCGGCCCGGCGTCTTTCCGGCGACGCCAAGCCGCGATGAACATGCCGTTGCCGTCGGTGTCCTGGGGCCACAGCAGCAGGGTGGGTGTGCTCCAGTCGGGCAACCCGGGCAGGGGCCAACGCAGCGGCAGCGGTTCGAATTCCGGGTGCGCGCCCTGGAATGCGTTGACCACCTCGATCGTTTCCGGCCGGGTGAGGGTGCAAACTGCATAGATCAGCCGGCCCCCGGGTTTGACCGCCGGGGCGACGTGTTCCAGGAGGCGGCGTTGCAGGGCTGCCAGTTCGTGGACGTCCTGCAATTGTGTGGTCCAGCGGGCGTGGGGATTGCGTCCCCAGGTGCCGACGCCGGAGCAGGGGGCGTCCACGAGCACGCCGTCGAAGAGGACCGACATGGGCCGTTCGGGGCCGCCGTCCCAGTGGGCGGCCTGGTAGTTCTGGACCTGCGCCCGGGCCGCGCGGCGACGGAGCCGTTCGAGTCGCCATTGCGCGGTGTCGGTGGCCCAGACCTGGCCGCGTCCCTGCATGAGGTCGGCCAGATGCAGGGTTTTGCCTCCTTCACCGGCGCATGCGTCCCACCAGAGTTCGCCGGGTCGCGGTGCGCAGAGATGGCCGACCAGTTGGGAGGTGATGTCCTGGATTTCGAAACGGCCCTGGGCAAACTCGTGGGTCCGGAACAGGTCGCGGCGTCCTTCGTAAACGTAGGCATCCGGCAGCCAGGTTTTCCGCAGGTGGCCGAGCGATTCGACAAGTTCGCGGCCCTGGCCGGGCCGGACGCGGATGAAGAGTTTAGGTTCGCGTTGGAGGCTGCGGAGCCAGGCGTCCGAAACGTCCATGACCTCGTGGACCCAGGAGGGGACGGCCTTGGCGCGTAGGGCTTCGGCCCGGAGACTGAAGGGGTTTTTCTCAAAACGTTCGGCCAGTTCCTCGGCCTTGCGGATTTTCCGCAACAGGCCGCGCTCGTTTTTGAGCCAGCCGCGCCAGCGATAATATTGGAAGACCCAGCGGCTGACGCGTGCGGCGCCCGGCTGGGAAAGCTGGGCCTCGCGGTGAAGAACCTCTCGCAGGACGCGGTCGGCCGGGTGTTCGCGGTCGGCGTTTTCAATCACCTCCACGGCCAGCGACAACAGCAGTTCCTCGGGTTCGATCCCTGTGAACGGTCGCGGACTACGGTGCACAGACGTTTTCGGATCCATGGTTAGCCGCTTGTCCGGGGCGCGAATTCGTCGCGGGCTCGGCGGGAGCCGGGCGACGGTTCGGGCCGGGCCTGCCGACCCTGAATCGGCCCCTCGAAACCATGTTCTAGGATGGCCCGGTGCGGGGTCGGATGCAACCGCACGCATTTTAAGGTTGTTGCGCCCGGGGTTCCGGCCGAAGGGGTGGGGATGGAACTTGCGCGGGGCAGGGAGGCAGCCTCACGGGGGTGCAATATGGTTGGCGGGGCAGGCGGACGCGGGGTGGGGCGGGCTGATCCCTGGTTACGGGTTGGGTCTTGCGGGGTGCAGGCGCGGCCGTCTAATGATGCTGTCGGTGCCGGGAGGCGTGCAAGTGCAATGGAACCGATGGACTTTCACGCGATGAAGGAGCTGGGCAAGCTGTTGGTGATGGCGGGGCTGATGCTGGCGGTGGTGGGGGTGTTGCTGTGGACCGGCTGGGGCCGCGGTTGGCTGGGCCGATTGCCCGGCGACATCCACTACACGCGAGGGAACTTCAGCCTTCACTTCCCCATTGTGACGTGCCTGCTTCTGAGCCTGGTGTTGACGATGTTGCTGTGGTTGTTCCGGCGATGAGACACGCCGGGCAGAGGCGGAACGGGGCCGGCGGGTGGGAACGCCGGTGGCTCAGGCGGTGACGGGGGATTCGTCGAGGGTTTGGCGGACCACGCGGGCCAGTTGAGCCGGTGGATAGGGTTTTTGCAGGTAGACGATGCCCGGGCGTTGGAGGAAGTCTTCGCCCACAACCTCGGCGCTGTAGCCGCTGGTGAAAATGACCTTGAGATCGGGCCGGTCCTGCCAGAGTCGCTCCGCCAGTTGCCGGCCGTTCATGCGTCTGGGCATGACCAGGTCGGTGAGCAGCAGGTCGATTTCGTCCCGGTGGCGCGCCCAGATTTCGACTGCTTCCGGTCCGTTGGCGGCCTGGAGCACGCGGTAGCCGTAATGCCGCAGCAGAGCGGCCACGAGTTCGCGTACGGAGGGTTCGTCCTCGACCACGAGGATGGTTTCGCTGCCCCGGGGTTCGGGCGGTTCGGAGGTCATGGGTTCCGGGATCGGCTCGGACTGGCTCTGGTGGGGCAGGTAGACGCGGAAGGTACTGCCGCGACCGACGGTGCTCTCGACTTCGATCCAGCCATGGTGCTGCTGGACAATGCTGTAGGCCGTGGCCAGGCCCAGGCCGGTGCCCTTGCCGACCTCCTTGGTGGTGAAGAAGGGTTCGAAGATGCGCTTGAGGTTTTCGGGTGGGATGCCGCAGCCGGTGTCGGTGACCTCGAGTCGGACCCACGGTCCGGGCCCGGGTCCGGTGGCGGGTCCGGGTCCGGGGCTTTCCTGGGTGAGCACGGCCACGCGCAGGTCGAGGTAACCACCTTCGGGCATGGCGTCGCGGGCGTTGACCACCAGGTTGAGCACGACCTGTTCGAGCATGCCGGGGTCGGCGAAGACCCAGGCGGGTTGGGGCGAGAACTGCAAACGCAGGACGATGTGCTCGCCCAGGATTCGTCCAAGCATGCGGCTGAGGTGGTGGACCAGCTCGTTGAGGTCGAGGGTTCGGGGCTGGAGTGGCTGGCGACGGCTGAAGGTCAGCAACTGGCGGGTGAGGTTGGCGGCGCGTTCGGCGGCCTGATGGATCTGGTGGGCGGCATGGTGGGTGGGGGAATCGGCCGGGTGTGAACGGAGCAGCTGGTGGGCGTTGCCCTGGATGACGGTGAGGAGGTTGTTGAAATCGTGGGCGATGCCGCCGGCCAGTTGTCCGATGGCCTCCATTTTTTGGGCGTGGCGGAGCTGGTCTTCGAGGGCTTTCTGGGCTGTGAGGTCGCGGAACAGGGTCAGCAGGAGGGCGGGGCGGCCTTCGGATTCGATGAAGGTGTGGCTCAGTTCCAGTTCGCGGGTCTGGCCGTTGCGGAGTGTGAGTCGGTGTTGCACCCGGCGTTCGAGCGAACGATCCCTGAAACCCTGCTGGTATTGACCGAGCAAAAGCGCCTGTTGCGGGCCCGGCGGGTGGATCACGGTGAACCGCTGGCCTTCGAGTTCGGAGCGGTCCATCCCCACCAGCCGGCAGAACGCCTCGTTGACCGCCACCAGATGGCCCTGTTCGTCGGTCAGGCACATGCCATCCACGGAATTCTCCCAGACGGAGAAAAACAGGCGTTCGGATTCGCGCAGGGCCGACTCGGCTTGTTTCCGGTCGCTGATGTCCCGGACGATCAACAGGGCAAAGGTGTCGTTGTCTTCGTGGACGAGGCGGGCGCGGATTTCGACCGGGGTGAGGCGGTCTTCGGGGCCCTGCCAGTGGCTTTCGGTTGCGGGTGATGCACCGGCGGCGAGCTGCCGCCAGAGGAGTCGGGCGGTGGGACGTTCTGCGTCGGGGAGGAAATCGAACCAGCACCGGCCGGGGAGGTCTTCGCGCGAGGTGCCGGTCAGCTTGCGGGCTGCGGCGTTGGCGTCGCGCACCAGGCCGTTCAGATCCAGCACGAAGATGGCGTCGGGCGAGTTTTCGAACAGGGCGCGGAAACGTTCCTCGGCCTGTTTGCGTTCGGTGATATCGCGGCAGGTCATGAGGAGACCGGCCAGGTCGGGTTCGTGGAGGCGGTTTTGGAGGATGGACTCCATGTGGCGCCAGCGACCGTCCCTGTGGCAGATGCGGAATTCGACCCGGACGGGCCGGGTTTCGGCCGAGTGCAGGGACTCGAAGGCGGACCGCAGGGCGCCGACGTCCTCGGGGTGGACGAATTCGCACCAGTCCTGACCGATCCAGCCCTCGGGTTCGTAGCCCAGCACGGCCCGGGCCGAAGGGCTGGCGTACCGGATGCGCCCGTGCGGATCCAGCAACACGACCAGGTCCAGGACGTTTTCGGTCAGGGCCCGCATGAGGCGTTGTTGGCGGCCGATTTCCTCCTGCAGGGCGCGCAACCGGCGTCGTTCCTCGGTCAGGTGGAGGGCACGTTCGACGGCTGGCAGGAGCCGGTCGGTCCACTGTTTCAGCACGTAATCGGTGGCACCCTGCCGGAGGCTTTCCACGGCGGCGGCCTCGCCGGCGGTGCCGGACAGAAGGATGAAGGGTGTCTCGGGGCTGAGCTGACGGGCCAGTGCCAGGGCTTCCAGCCCCGAACAGGCAGGAAGGTGAAAGTCGCTGAGAATGAGGTCGAACGTATCCCGGACCAGGCTGTCGCGGAAATCGTCCAGACTGCTGACCGCGGTGATCTGAGCGTTCCAGCCGGCTTCCTCCAGCCATGCGGCCACAAGGGCCGCGTAATCCATGTCGTCCTCGAGATGGAGAATCCTCAGGGTTCGCCCCATGCGTTGCCTCGCATCCTGATCTGTTGCGTGTCTGGATGGGCAGCAACTGGGATACCACCCGACGGTGGAGGGTGGGCGCCGGCCGGGTCCCGGCCTTCTTGAGCCGGGTTTATGCTCAAGCGGTCCGGCAGGGGAGGCCGACGGGCCATCGAATCTGTCCAGGATTTGAGATGGGCTGTCTCATGGCGGGACAGCGGCATGTCACGCCGGGCAGGCGCCGGACGTGTCAGGTGGCAGCAGGCGCGGAGAAGGTCTGGAGCAGGTCCGACTCGGCCCACCGCTGGCGGATTTGTTCGGGTTGCCAGCCGCGGGCGCGGAGGGTGCGCAAGCTGAGTGCGTCGTGGCGTTTGGCCAGGCGGTGGCCGTGCGCGTCTGTGACCAGGGGACAGTGAAAGAAGTCCGGGGGCTGGAGGCCGAGCGCCCGGTACAACAGAAGTTGTCGCGCGGTGGATTTGAGGAGGTCGGCGCCGCGGACCACTTCGGTGATTTGCATGGCGGCGTCGTCGACCACGCAGGCCAGTTGGTAGGCGGGCACACCATCGCTGCGCCAGACGATGAAGTCCCCAAAGTCCACGCCTGCGACGAATCGTTGCGGACCGCAGGCGCCGTCGATGAACTCGATGACCTTTCCCTCGGGCACGCGGAATCGCCAATGAACCCGTCCGTCGGGCGTGGGTGGGGGTGCACCGGCGACGGGTCGGCAGGTGCCCGGGTAAATGGGTTCATCCTCATCGGCGGCGTGCGGGGCACGGGCGGCGGCCCGCACTTCGCGTCGGGAACAGCGGCAGGGGTACACCCAGCCGGCTTCCTTGAGTTTCGCGAGTGCGTCGGCGTACAGGGCGAGCCGTTGGCTCTGGCAATACGGACCGAACGGGCCGCCCAGATCGGGTCCTTCCTGCCACTGGAAGCCGAACCAGCGCAGATCTTCCAGCATCGCTTCCGTCCAATGCGCCCTGCATCGTTCCCGGTCCAGGTCCTCGATTCGGAGCACCAGCATACCCCCGGCGGCGCGTGCCCGTTCCTGGGCCACCCAAAAGGTACGGGCGTGGCCCAGGTGAAGGAGGCCGGTGGGTGAGGGTGCCAGACGGCCGCGGTAGGTTTTCGGCCCTGGCAACGGCGGGATGCTGCTTGGTCCGGAGTTCATGGCCCTGCGGTTTTACAACGTGCCCGGGGGTTGACTTGCCAGCCAGGAGCTGAACGCGGGCATGGGTTGGCCGAGCAACGTCTCGGCTTTGGCGCAGTTCAGGGAGGTGTCCGGCGGCCGGGGCGGGCCGGGCTGATCCTTTTGTGAGGCGGGCACCATGAGCGGTTTGAGGTCCGGCCAATGCCGGGCCAGCAGCTGGCCGAGTTCCCACCGGGAGAGCCGCTCGCCACCGGCCACGTGGAGGGTGCCCGTAGCCTGGTGTTGGACCAGCGCCCAAACCAATCGGGCTGTCTCCGTGGCCGCGATGGGGCTGCGGAACTCATCCGTGAACAGTCGGGTGACGCGTCCGGAAGCCCATGCCCGGCGCAATTCTTCGTTGAAAGCGCGGTCGCCCCGGGGCGACCGGCCCAGGTTCAGAGAGGTTCGCACGATCAGATGTCGGGGATGCTGTCGGACCCGTTCTTCTGCTGCGACCTTGGTTTCCGCATAGACACTGAGCGGGTGGACCGGATCGTCCTCGCGGTACTGCCCTTTCCGACCGTCGAATACCAGGTCGGTGGAGAAAAACACAAACCGGGCCGACCCGGCCAATTCCGTCAGTTGCCGTGTGACCTCCACATTGACGAGTCGGGCCGTGGCGGGGTCGACCTCGCACGCGGCGGTCCGGCTGATGGCGGCGCAATGGATGATCAGGGCCGGCGAATCGCGATGGTAAAGCCGGCGAAGTGCCGGGAAATCGGTCAGATCCAGATCCTGACGGGTCAGGGGACGAACTCTCCAGGGCAATTCGGGAGCCGTGGCGGCGCGGACCAGGGCGTGCCCCAGCAACCCGGCGGCGCCGGTGACCCAGGCCAGGGGCAGCTCCGGAGGGCCTTCGGGGGCGGCTCCGGACGGAGAAGAAGTTACAATCCAACCCATGCGGCTTGGAGAGGCGGGATCGGGTGAAGTTGGGGCTCGTGTGGGCCGGCGGGCCGGTGGGGCGGGAGGTGGTTCAAGACCTGGCTTGCCCGCATGGCGGGTCGATGACTGCCGGGATGGAACGGTCGTTCAGATGACATAGTCCATGGGTTCGCCGCGCATTCGGCGCAGTTCCGCGGCGCGTTGGCAGAGGCTGGCCAGGGTCTCCTTTTCGAACACGGCCAGCATGGCGGCGCTGGCGCGGCTCCAGAGGTCGCGGAGCGCTTCCTCTTCGGGTGTGGCGGCGTCGGTTGCACTGCCGGCCCTGCCGGCGGTGGTTCCGGCCGGTTCAAACTGCTGGATCACCTCTCGGACGGTGATGGTGTGGGCGGGGCGGGCCAGCCGATAGCCGCCGCTGACGCCGCGCCGGCTTTCCACCAGGCCGCCGCTGCGCAGGTCGTTGAGGATTTGTTCCAGAAACCTTTTGGGGATGCGCTGGCGTTCGGCGATGGCCTGGATCCGTAGCAGGGCCTGATTTGGTGCCTCGGCCAGGGTCATCAACGCGCGCAGGGCATATTCCGTTCGCAGCGAGAGTTTCACGGGAGCTGATGGAATCGTTCAGGCTGAAGTTCGTCAAGCGCCCGGTCCGTGGGAGACGCGCCGTGGGTCGGAGCAGGGCGCGGCGGGGGGCTGTTCCGGAGGCGGAGAGTGGCCCGGGTGTTCGAACGTTGCAGTGGGCGAACGGGGGAGGCCCCGGCGTGAGGAACCTTCTTGATGCCCGTGTGTGCTTGCGACGTTGAATGGAGGGTGCAGCGGCGGCTGGCGGGTGGGTTTGTCGAGGCGGTGCGGAAACTGGTGAAGCTGCCAAAGTCCGGGGCGGACGATGCCCCGACCGGGGCCGGGCCGGTTCAGGTCAACTTCCGCTTGCGCAGGTTATGGGGAGCGATTCACGCTGCGTGCCGGGCAGGTCGAAGTCAGGTTCCCGCGGGTGCTCGATGGAGCGGATCATGCAAGACTCGGGTTCTCGATCGCAAACTGCCGCGGAACGGTCCGCCGCTTTTCTTGCCGAGGCGGAGCGGTACCGATTGGGCACGTTGACAACGGAACAGCCGCATCCCTTGACGATGGGGCTCGGGGAGGTGGCGCGGGCCGACGTTGGCGAGGCGTTGCGGCTGTTGTTCCAGGTGGATGAAGACGTCCTGGACCGCTACACCGCCGAGGTGCGGTCGGGTCGGATCCTGGCGGTGGGGCGGGAGGTGGTGGCGGCATTGGCGCGGGGTGGGCGCCTGTTTTTCACGGGTTGCGGGGCCACGGGCAGGTTGGGCGTGTTGCTGGTGGCGATCTGGCGGGAGTTTTGGCAGCGCGCGGCCCGGGCGGGCTGGTCGGACCCCGACACTGCTGCGGATTGGGAGAGGCGCGCCGTGCCGGTGATGGCGGGCGGCGACTATGCCTTTGTGCGGTCGGTGGAGGGATTTGAGGATCATGAGGGCATGGGCCGCAAACAGCTGCGGGACGCGGGTGTGCAGGAAGGGGATGTGGTGTTCGCGGTGACGGAAGGGGGCGAGACACCGTTTGTCATCGGGACGGCCTGGGCGGCGTTGGAGGCCGGGGCCACGCCATATTTCGTCTACAACAACCCGGATGAACTGTTGCGCAAGCACGTCGAACGGAGCCACCGGGTGCTCGATGAGCCGCGGATCCGGAAGTGGAACCTGACGACCGGCCCGATGGCGGTGACGGGTTCAACCCGCATGCAGGCGACGAGCATCGAGCTGGCCGTGCTGGTGACGGTGCTGGAGCTGGTGTTGCGGTGGAGCGGCCGGGTTCGGCCCCCGGGGTACGGCGGCGCTACCGACGGCGAGGCACCGGAATCGTTGCCGGCCCGGTTTGGTGAGGCGATGCAGTGGATGTGGCGGCAGCTGGCATCCGGGCCGGGTCTGCAGGCGCTGACCCGGTGGGTGACCATGGAGTGCGAAGTCTACCGCCGCGGCGGCAGGGTCAATTATTACGCCGGCTCCCTCGCGGCGGATCTTTTGACCGACACGGCCGAGCGGACGCCCACCTTCAGTTTGCCGGCCTTTCGCAAGCACGGGGATACGACCGCGGCGCCCTCGTGGGCGTTTCTTTACGTGCCCCAACCGGACTCGGTCCGCGCCTGGAGTTACGTGTTCAAACGACCGCCGGTCTGCCTGGAGTGGACCCGGGACGAAGTCCGGTCGCTGGTGCCACCGGAGCGGGTGGCGGGCGTGTGGGAGACCCTGGGGCGGATCCGGCTGGAGGAGCTGCTGCGGTTTCGAATTGGTGAGGACGGGTTGTCGGACCGGCCCTTGGGGCCCGGGGACGGGGCAGTGTGCCTGGCAGGGCCGGAGGATCTGCCGTTCCTCTGCCGGCCGGAGGGGTTTCTGCGCAGGCGTTGGGAAGAAGCGAGGGCTGCGGGGGCCGGTGCAGGGCTTGTCCTCGTGGCGCCGCCGCAGGTGTGGGAAAACGGGCGAACGTGGTTGAGGGAGTGGAAAGGGGGTGGCTTTGTTGCCGGTTTTCGTACTGCGGCGGAGGAGTTCTGGTTGGGCGGGCCGACGCGGGTGGTTGTGAAGATGATGTTGAACGCGGTTTCCACCGCGACCATGGCCCGCCTCGGCCGGGTGATGGGCAACGTGATGACCTGGGTGGTGCCGTCCAACGGCAAGCTGATTGACCGCGCCACACGGTATATCTGCCAATTGACCGGGCTTGGGTATGAGGCAGCCAACCGTTTGTTGTTTGAAGCACTGGAGCAGGTCGAGGAGCGCATGCGTTCGGGTCGGGCGCATCCTCCGGTGGTGGGTTTGGCCGTAATGCGGCATCGGTTGGGCGTCGATTGGTCGGAGGCCGAGCGCCGGTTCTGGGCGGAAACGGGTGTCCCGCCGGCAGGAGGGTTTCCGGGCTGAATCCGGAGCCGGCCCCGGGTCGGCCGGGTGCTGGCCGGTGCTGAACCAGAGCCGGCTTGCCCGGGGGATCGGACTACCGTTAACTGCGCTGCGTGGTTTTGTGGATCCGGTTGCACCGGGTCGGTGCCGGCGACCGGGCGGGACGTTTCCCGGTGTCCGGCGGGAGCAAGGCGATATGCGTGAGGTTGAAGGTTCGGTAACTGCGCCACTGGGTTACCAGGCGGCCGGTGTGTTTTGTAACATCAAACGATTGGGCACGGGCAAAGGGTCGGATCGCGGGCCCAAACCGGATCTGGCGCTGATTGTGTCCGATCGACCGGCGTTGGTGGCGGGGATGTTCACCACCAACCAGGTGGTGGCTGCGCCGGTGAAGGTGTGTCGTGAGGTGGTGCGTCGGGGGGTGGCCCGTGCGGTGGTGGCGAACTCCGGGAACGCAAATGCTTGCACGGGCCCTCAAGGGTTGGCTGACGCCCGGACCATGGCTCGTGTGGCAGCGGAGGTGTTGGGGATTCGCCCGCAGGAGGTGTTGGTGGCCAGCACGGGCCGGATCGGGGTTCCGCTGCCCATGGAGAACGTGGAGGCCGGAATTCGGGAGGCGGCCCGCGCGCTGGGACGGGGCGCCCCGTTCGGGGCCATGGCCGCGCAGGCCATCATGACCAGCGATACCCGGCCGAAAGAAGTCGCCTACGAATGGACCGTGGGCGGGCGGACTTACCGACTGGGCGGGATTGCCAAGGGCGCCGGCATGATCCATCCGCGCATGAGCCCCACCGGACGGCGTCCCGCCCCGTTGCCGCGACATGCTACAATGCTGGCGTTTCTCACCACGGACGCTTCGGTGGAACGGCGCTGGTTGCAGGCGGCTCTGACCGGGGCGGTGGCGGCCAGCTTCAATTGCATCACGGTGGACGGCGACATGAGCACCAACGACACGGTGCTGTTGCTGGCAAACGGCGCCGCCGGGAACGATCCGTGGACCGTACGAAGCCGGGGGTTCCGGCAGTTTGAATCCGCGTTGCATCGGGCCTGCCTGGAGCTGGCCCGGATGATTGTGCGGGATGGGGAGGGCGTGCACCGCGTGGTGACGGTGCGTGTGTTTGGGGCCCGGAACGCCCGGGACGCCGACGCAGCCGCGCGGGCCGTGGCCAACAGTCCCCTGGTCAAGACCAGCTGGCACGGGGGCGACCCCAACTGGGGTCGGATCATGGACGCCCTGGGCTACAGCACGGCGCAGGTGGTGGAAACGAAGGTGGACATCGGGTATGCTGCGCCGGGGTCGAAGGACGTGCTGTGGTGTGTGAAACGGGGGCGGCCCACCTCGGTGCCGTTTGAGGAACTGTGTCGGGCGGTGGCCCCCACGGAGTTTGAGCTGCATATCCGGCTCAACCTGGGCCGCGGCCGGGCCGTGATGTACGCCGCGGACCTGACGGAAGCGTATGTGGATTTCAACAAGGGCGATGTGACCAACCCCGCCTCGCTGGGCGGTTAAAACCATGAAAACGTTCACCTGGCTGATCTGCTCGCTGTGTGCGGTGACCTTGCACGCTCAAGTGCCGGCCGGTCTGGAGGCCGTGTTGGCCCCGGACGCCAAAGTGCGCAAGCTGGCCGATGGCTTTCAGTTCACCGAGGGTCCCACCGCGGACGCCGAGGGGAACGTGTTTTTCACCGACCAACCCAACAACCGGATCCTGAAATGGAGCGTGGACGGGCAGTTGTCCACGTTTCTCCAGCCGGCAGGTCGGGCCAACGGGATGTGCTTCGATCGCCAGGGACGCCTCATTGCCTGTGCCGATGAAACCAATGCCCTGTGGAGGATTGACGTGGCCACGCGACGAATCGAGGTGCTGGCCTGGCAGTTTGAAGGCCGTCCGTTGAACGGACCCAACGATGTTTGGGTGGCACCCAATGGGGACCTTTATTTTACCGACCCGTATTACCAGCGCCCCTGGTGGAAGCACAAGGAACCGCCTCAACCCGGGCAACACGTTTACCGGTTGAGCGCCGACGGCCGCTCGCTCACCCGCGTGGCCGATGATCTGCAGCAGCCCAACGGCATCATCGGTTCGCCCGACGGCAGGACGTTGTATGTGGCCGACATCCGTGCGGGCCGCACGTGGGCCTATGACATTCGTCCGGACGGTTCGCTGGCCGGCAAACGGCTCTTTTGCGAGGCGGGTTCGGACGGGATGACCCTGGACGAGGCCGGCCACCTCTACCTAACCGGACGGGGCGTGTTGGTGTTCGATCGGACGGGCCGGCATCTGGGGACCCTTGAGGTGCCGGAACGCTGGGTGGCCAACGTCTGCTTTGGCGGGCGGGATCGGAAGACCCTTTTCATCACGGCCAGCACCGGCCTGTACGCCGTCGAATTGCGTCATCGCGGGGCCAACCCGGGCAAATAAAAAGCCCGACAGGCGCGTTCACCCTGCCGGGATTGAAGCCGGCTGACGTTTCCTGCCGATGGACTCCGGACGGGCCCCGACCGTTTGAGCCGGCCGTCCACCGACGCGCCGGGGCGTCGATGTCAGGACGAAGCCGGCGGATTCCCTCCGGCTTGCTCCTCACCTTTCGGGGCCGCTTTGGACTTTGCCCCGGACTTTTGAGCTTGTTGGGCGGGTGACTCCTTCTCGGGCACCAGCAGGGCGGTACGGCCGACGCGCTTGCGCAGATAGGTGAGCTTGGCGCGGCGCACCTTGCCACGGCGCTCCACCTCGATCTTCTCGATCCGGGGCGAGTGCAGGGGGAACACCCGTTCCACGCCTTCACCGTAGCTGATGCGGCGCACGGTAAAGGTCTCGTTCAGACCCCGGCCGCGGCGCGCAATCACCACGCCGGTGAAGACCTGAATGCGTTCCTTGTCACCCTCCACCACGCGGGTGTGCACCCGCACGGTGTCGCCGACCGCAAAGTCCGGTTTGTCCTTGCGGAACTGTTCCGACTCGATCTTGTCCAACAATGCCTGGTTCATGATGACTCCTTCCTCCGTCCGCAGAATCCGGGAGCGTGGCGTGGGGCGGGCCTAGCGGGTGTTTTCCCCGGTGTCACCGGGATTGGCCCGGGCGCTGCCGGTGGAATCCGGGGGCCGTGCCTCCGGATCTGCCGGTGAGCCGGCCCCGGGATGCTCCCGCAACCAACGCGCCCACAGGTCGGGCCGGCGTTCAGCCGTGCGGCGTCGCGCCTGTTCGGCCCGCCATTGTGCGATGGCGGCGTGGTTGCCGGAGAGCAGCACCTCCGGGACCCGCATCCCGCGGAACTCGGCCGGCCGGGTGTACTGCGGATACTCCAGCAAACCCCGGCTGAACGATTCGTCCACGGCGCTTTCCTCGTCGCCCAGCACGCCCGGCAGCAGACGCGTCACGGCGTCAATAATCACCATGGCCGGCAACGCGCCGTTGGTGAGCACATAGTCGCCGATGGACAGTTCGTCGTCCACCAGGGCCTCGCGCACCCGCTCGTCCACACCCTCGTAGCTGCCGCAGATGAGCAGCAGACGCGGGCGTTGGGCCAGTTCGCGTGCGATGCCCTGATGAAAGACCCGACCGGCGGGCGACAACAGAATCACCCACGGCGGATCGCCCTCCGCCTTCAACGTCTCCACAGCTTCAAAGATCGGTTCGGGCTTCAGCACCATGCCCGGGCCCCCGCCAAAGGGGCGATCGTCCACGGTGCGGTGCCGGTCGTGGGTGAAGTCCCGCAGATTATAAATCCGCAGGTCCAACTTCCCCGTCGCCCGGGCCCGTTTCAAAATGCTTTCATCCATCGGGCCGGTGAACATCCCCGGGAACAACGTCAGCACATCAATCCGCATGCGTTTCCCGGCCCGATTGACAGGAGGCCGGCCCGACTAACGCCTGCCCGCCTCGCTGACCTCCACCACGCAATGCTGGCCGCGTTTGCCTCCGCCGGCCAGAACCAGCGACCGGATGGCGTTGATGGTGACGCCGTTCTTGCCGATCACCTTGCCCATGTCCGCCGGGTCCACCCGGACCTCGTAGACCACGGTTCCCCCGCGGCGCACCGAGCGGATGGAAACCGCCTCCGGCCGCGAGACCAGTCCCTTGATCACATAGTCCAGAAAGGCTTCCATGAAGCCGGTCCAACCTAGGCGGCCTGAGCTTTGGCGGCTCCGGCGGCACTGCGCAGGCGACGAATGAAACTGGCAACCGTCTCCGTCGGCTGCGCGCCGCGGCTCAGCCAGAGATCCACCTTTTGCAGGTCCAAGGTCACGTTTTCCCCCTTGGCCAGGGGGTTGTACGTGCCGATCTCGTCCAGGCACTTGCCGTCGCGCCGCGCACGGCTGTCCGCCACCACGATGCGGTAAAAGGGCTTGTTCTTGGCCCCTACGCGCTTTAACCGGATCCTAACCATAGTGCAAAATCCTCAATTACTGTCGCCGATCCGACACTCCGCCCAATCTCCGTAATTCAAGGGCCGCGCACCATACCCCGGGCGTGGCCGGCTGGCAAGCATCCTTTTTGGGTTGGCGGAATTTCACCCGGAGGGGCTGGCACGATGGATCCCGAGCATGCCCGGGCGCGGCCCGATGGGGAGGACCTGCTTGGGCGTGCAAAAGAACGGGCTCCGCCCGCCTGTGTGGCATGGGGGCCGCGACCGGGCTGTTCCCGGAGCGTGGGCCGGTCGGTTTCGCCTTGTTCGAAGGATGGGACCGGCATAGAAGTGACCGTGTGAGTTCAAGGAGGTGGCGAGTAGTCTTGGCGGCGTTTGTGGGGGCTGGTGGCATAGCGGTTTGGTGGCTTTCAAGCCAGCCGCGCCAGACCGGTGTGCCCGCAGGTCCATCCCCCGGCCAAGGGCCCGCTTGGGCGGGTGTGGCTGTCGCCCAGGTAGCCGCGCCCGGGACGGAACCGGACGAGAGCGCTGCTGCCGCACCTTTCCCGGATTTTGAGGTCCGTCCATTTCCGGCTGCGGTGGTTAAGGGACGATTCGCCTGGGCTGATGCGGATGGGAAAGACCCCGGGGTGATCCGCCGGCTGGCCCACAATCCGGTGGAGCAGGACCGCCTGCTGGAGGAAAACAGTCGGGTGTTGCGCCGGCAATTGGTGTACCTGGAGGTGACCACGGATCGTCTGATTCAACGCGCCCGGGTCCGCGGCGAACCGTTGACGGCGATCACCCTGCCGGGACTGGACGGGGCGGAGGTGTCGGTCGAGGTCGAGCGTGTGGACCTGGACCCATCGGGCGAGGGCGGGGCGTTGATGGGTTGGGTGGCGGGTGAGCCGGACTCACTTGTAACAGTGGCCTTTTATCGGGGGCGTGAGGCCTTCACGGTGCTGGCCCCCGGGTCAGGTCTGTATTTGCAGGGGCACCCGCGCGAGCCGGGACAGGTCATGGTGACCAGCTTTGACCCGGACACCTACCTGCCGCTGCCGTGTGGCGAACCCATCCGAACGACGCCATGAGAAGGGACTCATCATCCGGCTGGTGCGCGCCGTGGTCGGGGTCGGCGCCGTGGGCATTGATCTGCGTGTTCTGGGTCCTGGGATGCGGCGGGGCGGATGCGGCCGCGGAAGCGGATTTGTTGGTGGCCTACGATCAGAGTTACGCCGACAGCGTGGGCGGCGACGAGAACGCGCGCGTATTGATCGCCAACGCTGTGGCGGCATCGAACGCCATCAACGAACGGAGTGGCACCGGTGCACGCGTCCGCATTTGTGGGTATCACAAGACGGTCGGTCAGGCCGGTCGATCCACCCTTGGCGGGTACGTGGGCTGGCTGGCCAACCCGGGCGACGGCAACCTGGACGACGTGACGGCCGCGGCCAACGCCCGTGGGGCGGACCTGGTGGCCTTCATCTGCACACCCTCGGCCGGGGAAACCTCGGCTGCAGTGGCCCAGCAGCCGGGACGGTTTGCGGCGTACGCGCCGGCATATTTTTGGGCGATCGTGGTCGCGCACGAGACCGGGGGCCACAATTACGGTTGTGACCACCGCGGGGGTCGTGAGAACCCCAAGACGGTCATGCTGCACAACTACTGCGGCGGCGGGGCACAGCCTTATTTCTCCAATCCCAACACCTGGTTGAATGGCGTGCGGTTGCAGGGAGAGGGCAGTTGCCTGGGCCCCGCAGTGGACAACGGCGACAACGCGTACTTGATCAGCACCCGCGCCCAGGAGGTTGCGGACCGTTACGCCCGTGCGGTGACAGCGCCCGTGCTCGGTCAGGTGGTGCACTGGTGGCGGTTTGACGCACCCGCCGGACCGGCTGCGGGTGGAACGCGCCTGACCAACAGCGTGCCGGGAGGCGGGGACGCGTTGGTGCTGGGCAATGGCGCGGTGTTCACAGGAAGCGGCCTGCGCCTGCCCGGGGGTGCACCCGGCAGCGGCGCAGCCTACCTGCAGTTGCCGGCGAACACGTTGTCCGGGTTGAGCAATGTGACGATCGAGATCTGGGCGCGACCGTTGGCGGCTCAGAACTGGTCGCGCCTGTTCGATTTCCACAACGGGACCGGGCATTACGTGATGTTGTCCCTGGCCCGGGGCACGGACCTGAACGCGCAGCGGTTCGAGTCGGTGGTGGGCGGGGCCCAGGTCACCCGCGACAGCGGCCTGCCCACCGAATCGGGCACACTGTTCCACTATGCCGTCACCTACACGAGCACCGGGCCGGGTTCGGGCCGCTGGACGTGGTATCGAAACGGCGACGAGGTGGGCTCGCTGACCGTTAATTACGCGCTCGGCTCGTTTCAACCGGCTTATCTGTGGCTGGGCCGGTCCGCTTATGCTGCGGATGCATTGGCCCGGTGCGAGTACCTGGAGGTGCGGATCAGTCGGGTCGCCCTCCAGCGGGACCAGATTCTGGCGAACTATTCCCTGGGCCCCTGGTTCACACCCTCCACGGTCACCCTGGTGGCGGACGATCCGCCGGGGAGCTCGTCCTTTGCCGCGGCCGGACGCTGGAGTGACGGACAGGCCCCCGCCTTTACGAAGACCTATTCGACCTACCGGTTCCGATTGCGCACGCCGGCCGATGCAGTGTCGAGATCCTTTGCCGGGCAGCGACTCCGCCTGGACGGTGGGAGCCTGACCTGGCAGGGTACGGCCAGCAGCATCCTGCAGGTGCGTGACCTGGTGTTGGCCGGCGATTGCGAGCTGTTGCACGCCGGAACCGGTACCTGGACACTCACCGGCACGGCAACGGTGGAATCACCGGCTGCCATGGTCCGCGCCCAGAACGGACCGATCCAGCTGAACGCGGACGTGAAGGGTTCCGGCGCTCTCGTGTTGGTGGGACAGACCGTCACCCCGGGCGGGCAGAACGGAGAATTTCAGGGGCGCTGGATCGTGGGCGACGGGCGGTTTGGGGCGCTCCGCCTTGATCACGAGGCGCGATTGGGAACGAACTTTACCGCATTCATCGCCGACCAGCTCACATTGAACCGCGGGGTCCTCTACAACGTGGGCGACCTGATGCTGGACGATCCGACCCGCGGCATCCGGATCGGACCCAGCGGCGGGATCTTCAACGTGAGCCCGGGGACCACGTTCACCCTGGCGGTGCCTATCTCCAGCCCGGCAGCCGGTTCCGCCCGCGTCACCGTGCCCCTGTATCCCAACCCCAGCTCGGGTATGCTGATCAAGGAAAACTCGGGCACCCTGGTGTTGACGCACCCGAACAACGCCCACGCGGGCGAGATCGTCATCCGGGCCGGGACCCTGCGGGTTGGCGGCGCTGGCCGGCTGAACAACGGCGACCAGGCCCATCCGATCCAGAACAATGGCGTGCTGGTGTTTGAAACCTCTGCCGATCAAACCGTCAGCGGGCCCATTTCGGGGCCCGGTACCCTGGTGAAAGCGGGCACCGGAACCCTGCGCCTGACCGCGGCCAATCCCATGACGGGCCAGGTGATCGTGAATCAAGGTGTGCTGTACGCAGCCCCGGGGAATGCGGCCAACAACCGGGCGTTCAGTTACGTGAGCCGGATCGTGGTCAACGCCGGCGGCACATTGCGGGCCGGTATCAACGGCCTGTTTGGTTGGGACGGCACCCAGGCACGCCCGATTGTGGTCAACGCCGGCGGCCTGCTGACCATCGACGCGCCGGGCAACGACGTGAACGTGGGCTTGGTCACCCTCAATGGCGGTACAATGGCCGGGGGACCGAGCCCGGCCTGGGGCTCGTGGAATTTTGGCCGGGCAGCCCGCGCCAACCCGGGTTCGGGCCGGCTCGTGGTGACCGATGACTCGCTGGTTACGGCCACGGGCCTGATGTTTCACAGCGGTGCCTTCATTGACGTGGCCACGGGCAAGACCCTGACCATCAGTGGCAGCCTGAGCGATGCCACCAGCGAGGGGCAGTGCTCGCTCATCCTGCGGGGCGGCAACGGGACACTGGTTCTAACGGGCATCAATCCCTACACGGGCCCCACGGCCGTCAGCAACGGGACCCTGCTGGTGCACGGCACCGTCGGTACCGCTTCGGGCGGCGGGCCGGTGACCGTGGCGCCGGGCGGCGTGCTGGGCGGGTCGGGCACGGTGTTCGGGCCCGTGACGGTCCTTTCCGGTGGCACGCTGGCGCCGGGCGGTGGCGTGGGGTGCCTGACCATCAGCAACGACCTGAGGCTCGCCGCCGGGAGCGTGTTGTGGATGGAGTTGGACAAGGCCGAGGGCCGGCACGACCAACTGCGCGTGAGCGGGACGTTGATCAGGGGCGGCATCTTGGTGGTGACCAATCGCTCAGGGACTCTCGCCGCAGGCGATCAATTCCGACTTTGGGAGGCCGGTGCCGTGGCGGGGGGCTGGGACGAGGTCCGGTTGCCCCCATTGCCAACAGGGCTACGCTGGCGTGTGGACGAGGATTCAGGCCTGATCCGCGTGGAGCGGTCCGTCTCGACCGAACCGGTGATCATGAACGTGAACCGGTCGTCGGATGGGGCGATCGTGCTTTCCTGGCCGGAGGATCACACCGGATGGCGTCTGGAGGGCAAGACCAATGCCCCGCTTGTGGGCTCGCCCTGGTATCCGGTGCCGGGTTCGGAGACAACCAATCAGGTTTACCTGCGCTTCGACCCGACGGTGACCAATGCCTTCTTCCGTTTGATTCTGCCATGAGCCGGCTCGCGCTGGACTGGAGACCCGGAAAGGTCTAAGTATGCGGCGTGGCCGGCCCGCCCACCCCTCGGCCGGGCCGGCCGGGGGTTGAACCATGGTCGGTCCGCAAACCATGCAGGACGGTCCGGGGGGTGGCCGTCCTTGCCAACATCCGAACCATGAACTGGCAAGCTCCTGACCTTCGCGTGCACCCGCCACGCAGCCCGCGGGTGCGCCTGGGCGGTTACGTCATCCTGGCCCGCATGTTGGACAAGGGACGGGCACTGCTCGCCGGGACCAACGGCGAGTACAACTACAACTGCCCGCTGGACCAGCAGTTTCTGGCTTTCACCGGACTGGATGCGGAGGCGCTGAAGGCCGAGTTGGCAGCGGGTAAAAGCGACGGTGAAATCCTCGCATGGGTGCAGGCGCACGCCCGACCCCGTTCCATGGCCGAGATCCTGGCCTGGTCGGCCTGGCAGGAGCAACGTGCACCGGACAATCCGGACGGGCGCGCCTTTTTCAACGAGGTTCATCGCAAACTGGCGCCCCATCGGACGGACATCGTGACCTGGTTCGACCTTTTGGACCTGGACGATTACGTCAGTTTCGGCGGCCGGCCCTGAACCGCGCAGCGGGAGAAACAGCCATGACCGAAGGATGCGAACTGCCACGGTTTCAGTTGCCGCCCGGGGAGATCCGCCAGCTGCTGGCCACCAGCCGCCGGATTGCCGTGGTGGGGCTCTCGGACAAGCCCGATCGCGACAGCTACCGTGTGGCGGAGTACCTGCTGCGGCAGGGATACGACGTGATCCCGGTGAATCCGAACGTGCGGGAGGTATTGGGCCGGCCCGCTTGGGCAAGCCTCCGGGAGGTACCGGGACCGGTCGACATTGTGGACATTTTCCGGCGGCCGGATGCCGTGCCGGAGATTGTGGAGGCTGCCATCGCACGGGGCGACCGCGCCATTTGGATGCAGGAGGGTATCGTCCACAATGAGGCTGCGGAGAGGGCTCGGGCGGCTGGGCTGAAAGTGGTCATGAACCGTTGCCTGATGAAGGAGCACCGGCAATGGTTGGCCATGCAGCGGGCCTGACACGGCGAGTGGTGGACGGCCCGGGCAACCCGGCGGCGCCGATGCTGGTTTGAACATTGGAACGGCGGCCCTCGTCGAAGGGTCAGGGCGGGGTCCGACCTTCGCCGGTGGGATTCGCCGTTTCATTTTGCGACTTTGGCGGGAAAGGCATAGCTTTTGACGCAGGGAGTATCGGAATGAAGTACGTTTGGATCCTTTTGCTGGCGGCAGGCCTGGGTGCCGGCGGCTACTACCTGTGGCGGCAACAGAGTGCCGTGGGCGCCTCAAGCGGGCCGATGCGCCGTCCCACCACGGCCATCGTCATTCAAACCAACATCAGTTTCGCCGTAAACGCCGCCGGGGAGATCACGCCGGCCGAGCAGGTGTCGGTCCGACCGGAAATCAACGGCCGGATTGAACTGCTGCCGGTGGACATTGGGGATTTTGTCAAAAAAGGCGATTTGTTGTTCAAGCTGGACGACAGTGAATTGCAGCGACAACGGGCCTCGGCGGTCACGGCCGTGGAGCGGGCGCGGGTGGAGTTGGAGAAGGCCGAGCGGGACTTGCGCCGGGCCGAGCAGCTCCTAAAGGAGCGACTGATTTCCCAGGAACTTTACGACGACACGCGCACGGCCTATGAACTGGCGAAGAACTCCCTGGAACGCGCACAGAGCGAACTGGCCGTGGTGGAGGAACGTTTGACAAAGACGGAAGTCCGGGCGCCGTTCGATTGCACGGTCTTGACCCGGCCGGTGTCGGTGGGTCAGGCGGTGTCGGGTTCCGGCGGTGTCAGCGGCGGGACGGAAGTGCTGACGATTGCCGATCTGAGTGCGCTGGTGATCAATGCGCATGTGAACCAGGCGGATGTGCCCCGGTTGCACGTCGGGCAGAAGGTGGAGGTGACGGTGGAAGCGGTGCCCGGCCTCGTGGTCACCGGGATTGTCGAGCGAATTGCCCCTCAGGCCACCATTCGCAACAACATCAAGGGTTTTGCCACGCGGATCCTGCTGCGGAACGTGGATACGCGGATCCGGCCCGGCATGACGGCCAACATCCGGATTCCGGTGGCATCGGCCTCCAATGTCACGGCGGTGCCGTTGCCGGCGGTGTTTACCGAGCGCAATCCGGAGACGGGCCGGTTCGAGCGGTTTGTGTTTGTCAGGCAGCCCGACGGCACGGTGGAGAAACGCGAGGTGAAGGTCGGCGTGTCGGATTTTTTCTATGCCGAGATTCAGGAGGGACTTTCCCCGGGTGAGGTGGTCATGTTGGAGATGCCGGCCGAGGAGCTGGAGCGGCGGGCGCGGTTGCTGGCCGGTCAGGGCCAGCAGGGTCAGGGAGGTCCGGCCGGGATTCGGGGCGCGGGCGGCGGGCGGGGTCCCGGCGGTCCACCCGCTGGCGGCGGCGGTCGCCCGGGTGGCGGGCCCGGGGGCGGCGGACGGCCCCCCGGCGGGGCGGGTCGGCAGAGTGGCTGAAGGCGGGAAAGGGACAACGCCATGGCGCTGGTTGAACTCCGCAATGTGACCAAGATTTATCACCTGGGCGGCGAGGAAATCCGCGCCTTGGACAACGTGTCGCTGGACATCGAGGAAGGGGAGTTCATTTCGGTGATCGGCCCTTCGGGCAGCGGCAAGTCCACGCTGATGCACATTCTGGGCTGTCTGGACACGCCCACCAGTGGCACGGTGAAGCTGGATGGCATCATGATTCAGAATGCGTCGCCCCGTCAGCTGGCCGCCATCCGGAACCAGAAGATCGGGTTTGTGTTTCAGTTTTTCAATCTGCTGCCCAAGCTGAACGTGCTGCAGAACGTGGAGCTGCCCATGATCTACAGCGGGGTGCCGGCCCGGGAACGGCACCGGCGGGCCATGGCGGCGCTGGAGGCGGTGGGAATGGCCAACCGGGCCAAACACCGGCCCAGCCAGTTGTCGGGCGGTCAGCAGCAACGCGCGGCCATTGCCCGGGCGCTGGTCAACAACCCGCGCATCATCTTTGCGGACGAACCAACGGGAAACCTGGACACGCACACCGGCGAAACGATTCTGCAGCTGTTCCGGAGTCTGAACGCCGAGGGACGCACCATCGTGCTGGTCACGCATGACCCGGAAATTGCCGCGGTGACGCCGCGCCGGATCGAAATCCGCGACGGCAAAATCATGCCCAAACCGGATCTGCGGTTGGCCGGGCTTCGGAATGAGTCATGACGGATCGGACACATCCTCAAGGGCTCGACACCCGGTCCCTGGCGAGCCGATTGATCCCGACCCTGCAGGCCGGGTTGCGGGAGATTTGGGCCCACAAGTTCCGTTCATTGCTGACGATGCTCGGGATTGTGCTGGGCGTTTCCAGCCTGGTGGCCATGTCGGCGCTGGTAACCGGGATGGAACGGGGCGCCCGCGAGGCGTTGATCGCCATCGGCGGGCTGGCACGGGTCCGGGTGGAACCGGCGGAGCTGCCGGTGGACCAGCGGCATCTGGCCGATCAGGCGGTGGGGATCACCCTCAATGACGTGGAGGCGCTGGAGCGGAGCGCCCCGCTGGTGCGACTGCTTTCCCCCGAGATGCGCATCCCGGCCACCGTTTCGGCCAACGGCAAGACATTCCGTCCCTGGATGTGTGTCGGGGTCCGGCCGGCTGCACTGGAGATGATGGAACATCGGATCGCCCACGGCCGGATGTTCAACGAGCTGGATGACGAGCTGGCCCGGAACGTCTGCGTCATCGGCACGGCCACTCGCGATGAGTTGTGGGGATCCCCCGAGGAGACAGGCCGCGAAATCATCCCGGTGGGCGAGACGCTCTACATCAACGGCGTGCCGTTCGTGATCATCGGCATGTTCGAGCACTACGAGAGCGAGCAGGAACGCCGCGAGCGGGAATTGCGCCGGCAACAACAGGCGGAGTCCCAGGTTCAGGTCGGGCCGCAACGGGATCGCGGGCGTGTGCGCCGGCCCGGCGGGTTTGCATTCCGGCTGAAGAACTCAACCATCCTGATCCCGCTGAACACGGTTTGGATGCGGTTCCGGACCATGGTGGTGACCTCGGGGTTTGGTCCGCGGTGGTTCCGGGACCCGTCGGCGCTGAACACGCGGCCCGATCCGGTACTGTCGGGGTTGGAGGTGAAGGTGGTGTCGGTGGACCTGCTGCCGGAGGCGCTCCAGCAGATGCGCAATGTCCTGATGCTCACCCACCGGGGCATCGAGGATTTTCAGTTCCGCACGCAGGAGGAGTGGGCGGAGCAAATTGACACCTTTGTGCGGAACGCGCGTTTGAGCGGCGGGTTGATTGCGGGCATCAGCCTGCTGGTGGGCGGCATCGGCATCATGAACATCATGTTGGCCAGCATTTCCGAGCGGGTTCGGGAGATCGGGATCCGGAAGTCCGTGGGTGCGTCCGACGGCGACATCTTTGTGCAGATTTTGGTGGAATCGGTGGTGGTTTCGGTCCTGGGCGGGTTGCTCGGGATGGCGGCGGCGGTGGGGTTGGTGCATCTGGTGGCCCAGCTTTCCCCCACGGGCAATGAGCCGGTGATCACGCCCCTGGCACTGGGGGTGGCCTTCGGGTTCAGTGTCGTGGTGGGGATCCTGGCGGGCATTTATCCGGCGGTCAAAGCGGCGCGGCTGCACCCGATCGAGGCCTTGAGGTATGAATAGCGGTCTCCGGACAAACCCGGGTATTTCGGCGCGGAGCCGCCGAGGACACCGACCATGACGATCTGGACTTCATTTGTGGTGGGTCTGAAGGAGGTCTGGGCCCACAAGATGCGGTCCCTGCTGACCATGCTGGGGATCATTCTCGGCGTGGCGAGTCTGGTGGGCATGACCGCCATCATCAAGGGAATGGAAAACGGGATGAGGGAAACCCTCATTGCCCTGGGCGGCGCCGACAAGGTCGAGGTGCGGGAAGGGGACGTGCCGCCGGACCAGGAACACCTGGCCGATCAGGCGCCGGGCCGGACCTTGATGGACGCCCAGGCGTTGAAGGAGGCGGCGCCGCTGGTCCGGTACGTGGCTCCGGCGATCCGGGTGGATGGCGCGGTGCTTTCCCGTCGGGACAGGACGGTCATCCCCAGCGAATGCCTGGGTGTGACGGAGGACGCGTTGGCGGTGAACCTCCACACGGTGGCTTACGGCCGGTTTTTCAGCGATCTGGACCAGGAACTGGCCAACCCGGTTTGCGTCATCGGGACCGCCATTCGCGACGAATTGTTCGGTTCGCCCGAGCGGGTCGGCCATGAAATCATCCCCATCGGGGAGGTGATCTTCATCAACGACCAGCCATTCACCATCGTGGGCATGTTCGAGCGCTACGAGAGTGAGCAGGACCGTCGTCGGCGTCTGGCGGTGGCGAAGCGTCCGACGTCGCAACCGGTCGGTCCCCAGCGGGCCCGGGGATTCGGGGGGCGAAACTGGGCGTTCGACCGAAAGAACCGGACGGTGTACATCCCGCTGAAGACCGCCTGGCTGCGGTTCCGCGCCAGCAGCGATCGGGACGGGATCCCGGATCCGCGTCTGACCGCCCTGGACATCAAGGTGGAGGGCTTGGACCAACTGATTCCGGGCCTGCAGCAGGCACGCAACGTACTGATGATCACCCACCGGGGCATTGAGGACTTTGAGTTCAACACCCAGGAAAACCGCGTGGAAGACATCAACCAGCAGATCCGCAACGCGCGCATGAGCGGGGGTCTCATTGCGGCCATCAGCCTCCTCGTGGGTGGCATCGGGATCATGAACATCATGCTGGCCAGTATCAACGAACGCATCCGCGAGATCGGTATCTGCAAGGCCGTGGGTGCCACCGGCTTCGCGATTTTTGTGCAGGTGTTGATCGAAAGTTTGGTGGTGGCGCTGCTGGGGGCGGCCCTGGGCGTGGCGGTCTCCTTCGGCTTCGTGCACGTGCTGTCCTGGATCACCCCGACGGCCAACGAGCCGGTCATCACCCCCACGGCCCTGGTCGTGGCAGTGGCCTTCAGTGCGGCGGTGGGCGTCCTGGCCGGACTTTTCCCCGCGTTCAAAGCGGCCCGACTCCACCCCATCCAGGCCCTCCGTTATGAATAACGCCCCGGCAGCTGAGTCGGGCCCGCAGTCGATCGGCCGGATCCGGATCACCAGACCCGACACCACAAGACCTTGAGGTACCGGCCTTCGGGACAGGCAGACCAAACCGGATGATCCGGACCGGCGCCGGAACGCTCCAGAATCTGGAGTCTGCGACTCTGCTTGTGCACGGCACGGATGACGACCTTTTCGAACATCTCCTCGCTGACAAGGCCGGAGCAGGAGCAGGTCACCAACAATCCGCCGGGCCTGACCAACGCCGCGGCCAGCCGATTGAGATCCTCGTACCGCTTCAGCCCCTCCTGCATTTCTTCGCGGGAGGCGACGAACTTGGGTGGATCCAGCACCACCACGTCCCATTGCCGGCCATTGCGCTGCATCTGGCGCGCGTAACTGAAGGCATCGCAGTGAACCCATTGAACCCGAACCTGATTGAGGTGGGCGTTGCGACGCGCCCGGGCGACGGCCTTTTCGTCCAGGTCCACCCCCGTTACGTCTCCGGCCTTTCCCAACACGGCCGCGGCCAGCGCAAACCCGCCCGTGTAACAGCAGAGATCCAGCACGCTTTGACCGGGCTGAACCAGCCGGGCCAGCCGCAGCCGGTTTTCCCGTTGATCACAGAAGAACCCGGTCTTGTGGCCCTCGGCGAAATCCACCTCGTACACCACGCCGTATTCGCGAATCTTCACCGGTCGGACCGCGGCATCGGGGGCCTGTCGCGGGACACCCTCCACACGCGCGGCAAGGTCGGTGACCTCGATCACCTCCCGGCGGGTGCCGAGCCGGCGGTGTAGATGGGCCAGCCAGCGCGGGAGCCGCTGCCAAACCCCCAGGCTCTGCACCTCCACACTCAACACGTCGGCAAACCGGTCCACCACCAGGCCGCCGAGACCGTCGCCGTCCGAGTGCACCACGCGAAAGGCATCGGTAACCTCCGGCAGATGCAGGAGCTGTAGTCTCAGCTCCACGGCCCGATCCAGCAGCACGAGGAAATCTTCCTCCGTAAAGGGCTCCTCGCCGTGTCGGAACATCCGCAGCGGTACGCGGGCCCGGGGATGATAGAGCCCCGTGCCGAACACGCGCCCCTGCCGATCATACACGGTGACCAGGCTCCCGGGCACGGCGTCCGACGACGCCTCCGCAATCATCGCCGGGTAAAGCTGCGTCGAGTAACTGAGATATTTCAGCCGGACCCAGGGTGACCGGAGTGGACCCGGTGTGTCCGCCGCGGGCGTGCTGGCGGTGGTTCGGGAGGGGTCGGAGGGCCCGGGGACGCCGGCGGACGAAGGCCGCGCCGCGTGGGTCTGCTGCCCGGCGGGGGCGGTCGCATCCCGGAGGACCGGTTCGGCTGCAGCTCTGGTTTTGCCCGGTTTCATGGTTCTGCGGGGAGAGTGTGCCTCAGGGGAGTGGTATCCTCCAAGCCGGTTCCCGCGACAAGCGCGGTCGCGTGTGCTTCCGGTGGGCCTTTGGGGCTGCGGTCGTCGGGGTGCACGACTTCCCATTGCACGGGTGAGACCATGGGTAGGTGCACTTCATCCCGCTTGCGCCGGCTGGGTGGACAGAACGGGTTTGCAGGCATGCAACGTCGGAGGACCCTACGTGCGGGGTGGGGTTCCGCCCTCCCCAAACCTTAGCCATCGCCTGAGGTATTGCACCGGCGGGTGAAGATTTTTTGGGTTCGGCGTTGAATATCCTCGCGCGCCGTGCCTCAATGAAGCATGCCGACCGTCACCAAACGCTCGCCCAGGATCCGCTTCGAGTTCGTCCCCGCCCGCAAGCAGTCCACCCTGGGCGGCCTGCCCGCCCTGGAAGCGCTGGCCCAGCAGTTTGACCTCTGGC